>DAOULF010000285.1:0-22397 GCA_034420555.1 Dehalococcoidia bacterium | reverse complement strand
TTGTATGGCCTGATGCATCTGGTAACATTCGGTCGGGAGGCGCATGGCGAATCTGTGGCAACCTTTCTGTGTGGTAACCGAAAAGATGCCACACAGCCACGCGCTTTCCAAGTCCTTATACCTTTTTCTTACTTTGCCTACCCCTGTCAGAGGGGGAGAGGGGGTCTGTTGATCGGTATTCGTAGCTGGTTGCAAGTTTGCCTACCCTTGTGAGCCCTGAGGGAGAGGGGGCTGTTGACTGACCTATTTCCTGAAAACGAAAAGACCCTGGAGCCTTCACCCTCATTTGGACAGGATGGTTATGGGGAACTAGAATTGCGTTTGGCATGGCCTATTTCTCACAGTGTCAAGGAATCCACAGGGAGATCAAAAGATGGCTGATGACTTTCTATACGTATCACGCAATAAGCTGGAGATGAACCGGGGACTGAGGCACTCGTATATGGGCGACGTGCCTGCGCCCGTGGTGTACGCGGTGCAGGGGGAATTGAAGGAGTACTACGGAGTGCCGGAAGACGCGCCTCCGATAGCTTCTACTCTGGATCATATCGTGTCCGCTGTGGGTGGTTGAATGTACGGCACTCTGCGGCGCGCGCTGGATGCGCGCGGAATCGAGATCGCCCCTGAGGACTACAACGCCGAGGTAGAGGGTCGGATTGAGGGCATCGGACGAACGATCAGGATCACGAGCATCAACGTACACTACGAGTTCCCGGTCCCGGCCGACAAGCGAGAGGCGGCGGACCGCGCTCTGAGGGTGCATCCGCAGGGGTGTCCGGCGCACGAGAGTGTGAAGGACGCCATCGAGATCACCTGGACGGCGGACGTACGGGAGGTCTGAGGGAATCACCCTCATCCCGGCATTCTCTCGTCAACAGAGGGGATTTTGCGTCAGGCCAACGCCGACTACATTGATGCAGGCTTAGGGCGCAGCACTCTAGTCGCTCCATACGAAAGAAGTTTCGGGGAGCAGTTGGATGTTCTGGACACGCCATGGTGCCATGTCCTTCAGTCGCGGTAGGCTTATCCTGACGCGAAATGCTTCGCCTCTGCGGGGAGCGTTCCTCCCCGCGAGCCAGAAAGTTCGTTGCGGGGATGGATTGTAACGTTCTTGCAGCATTCCGTTTGGAAGGCAGGATATGGATACGCTTTCGAGAGTCTTGCGCGAACGGTCATCAGATTCAAGGTAATTGTACTTAACGAACATAGTGGTTACCAGATAGTCATCGCCCTGGATTTCGAGGACTTGGGGAAGAGTTCCACCTTCGTCTATCGCGACACCAGAGCGTATCTGCCTGATACGCATGGACGTTTGCGCTGTCTGTATCGTGACCGTCCGAGCCCCTTCTGTCTTTTCGGCCTTGGAGTCAACGAACAGCGCTTGTCGCATGGAATGTCCGGGGTGGAATACATACCTGGCGCGCTTATAGTCAATCTTTCCGAATAGGCGGACAGGTATTACCGAAGTTCCCATGCGGTCCATGGCTTCGCGCGTGATGTCTTCTCCAATATCCGCAACGAGGTCAGGCTCATGGACGAAGAATTCACTCGCTTCGTCTCGGAAGTCGTAGATGGCCTGGGTGACCATTCGGAGGGTAGCCTTTTCGACCCGTTCGAGAGTATCCAGATCGTCGGACAGAGAGCGTGGGTCAAGAGTCATGTTACCGGCAACGTCTTTTGCATAAGAAGCTCACGCGCCATCTTGGCGTAGCGAGTATCCGAGTCTATTCCCACGTAACGCCGACCTTCCACCATGGCGGCCTTGGCAGTTGTTCCGCTTCCGATGAAACAATCCAATACCAGGTCGCCGGGGGCGGACAGGAGACGGATAACCCGGCGCGGCAACTCGATTGGAAACTGGGCTTCATGCTCCACGTTCGCGCGGACAGAAGGGATGTGCCAGACCGCTCTTGAACCCCATTCGCTCCATTCGTCCCTGTCCAGTCGTGAACGGTCTATCGTAGTTATGCCCGGTTTCCAGAATATGTAGATATACTCGAACTCATCCACGGAGCGATAGGACAGGCTGTGCCAGCGTCCGTTCTCCCAACAGGGGTCCTTCACCCAAACCCGGCGGTCGTACAGGTAGAAGCCTGCTTCGTCCGCCCACTCTTCCACCAGACCGCCGACCAGTTTCACCTTACGCTGAACGGCGTACTTGCCGCCGCGAACATTGTTGCCGTTCAGACGCCTGTCAATCGTTTGCTCACTGCATTCCAGAAGTTCAGCGAGTTGGTATCTGTTGAAGTCGGGATGTGTTCTCTGAGCCTCCAATACCTGCTCTCTGCTTATCTTTACCCGCTTGTTGGAGACATTGTCCGCCTGGATTCTGGGCATATCCGGGTCGGGGAAGGCGAGTATGTCCGCTATGTTGATAGCCAGAAATCCACCGGGTTTCAGGATTGGAATGTGCAGTCGTATTACCTCTCGCAAAAGAGATTGCCAGTCCTCGAAGGACAGGTCTTTCTCGTAGGACTTGCCCACGAAGTACGGAGGCGACCAGAAACTGAGCGCAACCGATTCGGGGTGTATGCGTTCAAGCAGCGCACGGGCATCTCCGCAGTATATTTGGTTGTCCTGGAGATTCTCGACTTCCGCACTCATGTAGTTCTCCTAATGCCACTACACCTGAGAACATTATATCCCGCGCGGCGCGTGGGTCAATTACGTCCGCGGGTTTAGCTCAGGGTCTTTCGCTTTCGCACCCGACCGGTGCGGACTGGTTGATACAAGTTCGTCTATGGGGATGGGAGCTAACTCGCCATTGGGAGGGGGCTAAGGCTGTCGGCGGATGGGTGGCCGGGCATACCGAGCATCGGGCAGCCGGTGCAGGACATGCGCTCGCCGCAGGGGGCGGCGGGCTGTGTCGCGCTCGAAGGGGCCTGCGACCTGCGTTTCTCTCTCGCGTCCTGGCCGAAGAGGTCGAGCCGAAGCTGCTTGGCGCGAGGCGGACGATGGCCGGGGAATGCGAGGAAGGGCCACGCTCGCTTTCTCACCACGCCCATCGCGGTGAGGTCTCGCCATGTGTCTATACTGTGCCTGCTCCGGTTTCGGACTATGCGCTCTGCGGACGTGGGGCCGACGCCCGGAACGCGCAGCAGTTGGTCTTTGTCTGCGTGGTTCACGTCCATGGGGAAGGCGTCCAGATTCTCGACCGCGATGGAGGTCTTCGGGTCCTGGTCGAGCGGCAGGAAGCCGTTGTCGGCGAAGGCGAGGTCGAGTTCGTCGTTTGAGAAGCGATAGACGCGCTTCAGCCAGTCCACCTGGTAGAGCCTGTGGCTTCGTGCCATGGGCGTGGGCGGGTGTTCCTCAAGGGGTGTGTAGCGCACGGGCTGGAAGGGGGCGTAGTAGATACGCTTGAATCTCCACTCGGTGTATAGCTGGTCCATGCGCCCGAAGATGTCGCGGTCGGACTCGTCCGCCGCGCCGACGACAAGCTGGGTCGCCTGCCCGACGGCGCCATTGGTGTGGCTCTCGGTAAGATTGTGTACCCACTCCATCGGGTCGAGGATGTCGCGCTTGAGGTCTTTCATCTTGCTGAGCTTCTGCATGTGTTCCACAGTGGGCGTCTCCATGTTGACGGACAGCCGTGTTCCGAGCCGGTAGGCGGCCTCGACGTACTCGTACTCGGCGCCGGGCATGACCTTCATGTGGATGTATCCCTTGAAGCCGTACTTGTTGCGAACGGCATCCACTACCTTCACCAGCCGCTCGGTGGTCTTGGAGCCGTCGCCCGCTATACCGGAGCTGAGGAAGAGCCCGCTGACCGTCTGGCGACGGACGAGCTCGGCGAAGGTGCGGGCGAGTTCGTCAACCTTGAAGGCGTAGCGCTTTCGCGGCACCCAGTGGCTGTTGGGGCAGTAGTGGCAGTCCATCTTGCAGAAGTCGGTGAACATGACGCGCATGAGGTTGATGTACTTGCCGTTGGGCATTGAGGCGCGATAGACGCCGTGCGTGGGGTTCTTGTTGGGGGCGGAGTACGGTCCCCTGCGCCCGGCGCGAGTTTCGGGCTGGGTGAGGATGTCGTCGGTCGCCATTCCGCCGAGTATGCGGAGCTTTTCGTATGCGTCGGGAGTGTGTTTGATGAGCATGATCAAGCCTTCTATGTTCATATGTTCTATCGAGAACATATATTCCCATACGTGAGAGAGGCTTGTCAAGGGCAGGAGTCTTTTTGATGCCGTGTCAATTTGGTCGGTGGACTAAATCAAGGTCTGCGCCGCCCCACCCCTGGATACCCGCGAAGGCGGGTATGACGATGAGGTGACCGGCTAGATTGATACAGGCTCGCCTTTTTCGATACTGTACTATGACTTCACAGGGCTGAATGTAGATGAACGCGAGAATGGGTATGGAAGGAGTTTCAGGAATCGAGACCCTGAAACGGGTAGTGGTTGTAGGCACGTCGGGCGCGGGCAAGACGACGCTCGCGGGCGCACTCGCCCGCGTTCTGGATGTCTCCCACGTCGAACTGGACGCCTACCGGCACGGTCCCAACTGGACTGAGACGCCCGACGACATATTCAGGCAGAACGTTTCCGACGCGCTGACGGGGCAGCGCTGGGTTGTGGACGGGAACTACTCCGTTGCGCGGGATATAGTCTGGGCGAGAGCGACGACGATGGTGTGGCTTGACTATCCGTTCTACGTGACATTCTCAAGACTGTTTCTCAGAACGATGAGCAGGTATTTCAGGCGCACCGAACTGTGGAACGGCAACAGGGAGGACCTGAAGGGAGTCCTTTTCACCAAGGACTCCCTGTTCGTATGGGCGTTCAGGACTCACTGGAGACGCAGGAAGTCAATGCCCGTTGCCTTTGCCCTGCCAGAATACGCCCACCTGGAGGTGTTGCGCTTCCGCTCGCCCCGCGCCGCCGACAGGTGGCTGAAGTCGCTCAGCCGTGTGCCAATGGAGTAGCGTTCGGCTACAAGTCCATCATCTTGTCGGGCGTGAGCAGTTCCATGAACTCTATCCGGCTGCTCTCCACGAACTCGAGGGCCGCTCGTCCGGCATTCAGCACTTCTTGCGGGATGTTGTTGCCTTCCCGCATCGGCGACATAATCGCTTCCTCCGTCCACTCCAGCACCACCACGTTGGTTTCGCCCGGCAGTGTTCCGCCGTTGAAATAGACCTTGAACTCACCCCGGTGTCCGGCGTCGTGATACATCTGCGCCTGCTTATGGATCATAGTGGCGACCCTACGCGCTTCGCCGGGCTTGGTATTGAAGACTCTTCTCACCAGATACATAGTTAACTCCAATTTATGAAACTCTTCTCAGGATTAGTGGACGATAGCTTTGAGGAAGCGGATTTTCGTTTGCAACTTTTACTCTCAGTTTATACTATATTGTGATTCAGAAATTCCATAGCAACCCGTTTCCGTAGCCCCCGGACAGAGACGGAACTTTGAACTTCATCCCCAATACCCACCATGTCAGCTTGAGCGACGTGTGCAAGCGCTTCGACGACGAAGCCAACGGCAGCTATGTACTTCAAGACATCAATCTCGAAATAGCGCACGGAGAGTTTCTGTGTCTGATCGGGCCGAGTGGATGTGGCAAGTCAACACTGTTGAGACTCGTCGGGGGGCTGATCGAACCAACTTCCGGAGAGATACAGATTGACCGCCTGACACCCGCCGAGGCGCAGGCAAACAAGACGATAGGGTTCGTGTTCCAGGAGCCGTCCCTGCTTCCCTGGCGCACGGTCGCGGACAATATCAGTCTGCCGCTCGAAGTCAATCTCAAGAACAATCCAGAGAGCGTGCGCTCTGTATCGGAACTGCTCCATCTGGTTGGGCTGGACGGATACGCCGACTACTACCCCTCTCAGCTATCCGGTGGAATGTCGCAGCGCGTGGCCCTTGCGCGGGCGTTGGCCTCCGGCGCATCTCTGCTCCTGATGGACGAACCATTTGGAGCCCTGGACGAAATAACGCGGGCCGTGATGGGCTATGAGTTGCTGAGAATATGGAGCACAGACAAGAAAAGCGTTGTCTTCGTCACGCACAACATTTCAGAGGCCGTCACACTCTCCGACAGGGTGGCCGTGATGTCGAGAAGGCCCGGACGCATAGTCGAGATGGTCGAAATCAATCTTCCGAGGCCGCGCACTCGCAGCATGGAACGCAATCCCGCGTTTCGGCGATACTCGGAATGGCTGCACGACCTTCTATGGCAGGGGAATCAGAATGAACAAGCCGTCGCTCGATAACCGGATCGAGGTCGTCGGGCAGCCGAGGCGCAAGCTGTCCATCAACTGGCTGCGGCTGCATATTCCGGGCGTCGGCCTGAGCTACTTGCTGCCCCCGGTTATTGCGTTGGGCATAGCGGGAGCAATATGGGAGGTATGGACGCGCCTGGCGAGTGTGCCTACCTATATCGTTCCGGCCCCGTCCAAAGTGCTGGACAGGCTGACAGGGGACTTGCTGTTCTTTGCGGGGGAGGGCATGGTCACGCTTGCGGAGGCGCTGGCGGGCTTTGCGCTGGGAACCCTGGTCGCGCTCGTGGGCGCGACGCTGATGACCCAGTCCCGCTTCATCGAGCGCAGCCTTCTACCGCTGGCGATCCTGGTAAAGGTTACCCCGGTCGTCGCGATTGCGCCGCTGTTCGTAATCTGGTTCGGCTTCGGACCGGCGCCAAAGGTACTCATAGTCGCCCTGATTACGTTCTTCCCCGTCCTCGTCAACGCAGTGACCGGATTCAGGTCGGTGGACAGGGGAGCGATGGACTTCCTGCGCTCGGTACGGGCGTCGCAGCGTGAGATATTCCTGAAGCTCAGGGCGCCGAGCGCGATGCCCTATCTGTTCTCCGCGTTTCGAGTCTCCAGCCCTCTCGCGATAATAGGCGCGGTCATAGGGGAGTGGTTCAGCGCCGACAGGGGGCTCGGCAGCGTGATAGTCGTAGCACACGCCAACCTGGATATGCCGACTCTGTTCAGCGCCATCTTCGTGCTGTCGCTCATGGGCATCTGCCTGACAATCGCCCTGTCCATAGTCGAGAAGAAGGCTCTGTTCTGGCACGAATCTTCCAATGTGATGTAAATCAATATCTTATGAACCCGGACAGGAAAGCGCCCACACATGAAAAGAGTAATAACCATCTCCTTCACACACATAGTATTGCTGTCGGCTCTTCTCGCATTTGGATGCTCGGAATCCGAACCTGAAGTCAAGAGTGTAAGGTTCGTCGCGGGCTACAAGGCTCAGGCCAACCTGCCGCTGGTCGCGGTGTACGCGGCCCAGGAGATGGGCTACTTCGCGGAGCAAGATCTCGAAGTTGATATTCAGCACTCCATCGGCGACTCGATGAACCTGCTCATGGGTGGCGAGGCGGACTTCGTGTCCGCGGACGCCGGATACACCCTGAAACTCAGGTCCGATCCCGGACTGCCAATCGTCGCGATAGCGCTGTTCGGTCAGCGCGGGCAGCAGTCGTTCATCTCGCTCTCCGATTCGGGCATCAGCGAGCCGGGCGACTGGGAGGGCAAGACATTTGGGTACAAGGGCACAGTGCCTCCCGAATACCTGGCCATAGTGAACTCGGCGCAGGTGGACAGGTCCAGGATACAGGAGGTAAGGGTCGGGTACGATCCGCGCGTTCTGACCGAAGGCCAGGTGGACCTGCTGGCCGTGTTCAAGTCGAACGAGCCGAACATAGTGCGCGGCCTCGGATTCGACGTGGTGGCGTTCGACGCGGCGGACTACGGTATGCAGACCATGGGTCTGACGTATGTCACCCGTGAGGACTTCGCGGAGGAGAATCCCGAAACCGCGGCCCGCTTCCTGAAGGCGACGATGAAGGGCATGGAGTACGCTTTCGCCAACACCGAACAGGCGCTGGACATGGTGTTGAAATACGCCGAGGGCGAGGACCGCGAGCACATGCGGTACATGATGCTGGAGGAGCAGAGAGATGCTACCTCGCCGATCACCGAGCAGAACGGATTCGGCTGGATGACTGCCGAGCAGTGGCAGAGTTTCCATGATTCGCTTTTGGAATATGGAGGACTGTCGAACGCCGTGGACGTAAATTCGGTATTCACCGACCGTTTTCTGGATGAGATTTACGAGGACGGTGTTCTACAATGGCCGTAGGGGGCCTGCTCCGAGATTGGCGGGTTTAGGGGAACAGACCACTCGTGAAACGTGCTAGACTGCTAATTGCTAATAAGGATGCGTGGTATCGGGAATGGAGGTGATTGCAAGAATGGTGTTCTACGCAATCGCGAAGATACTGGAATATCAGGATAGACGGCGGGAAGAGAGACGGCGGAGGCAGGAAGAAGCCTATGAAGAGGGGTTTAATAAAGGGCTCCGAGAGGGGATAGCGCTAGTGCTCAATAGTCGTGAGTTGGCGCAGTACCCCGAACTCCGTGAAAGAATAAGGAAATATGTGGAAGACGCTATCGAAGAGAAAGGACCAATTAGATGTCTGCGTCTGCCCGTCATTCCCGCTAAGAGGACGTACCACACCTTGATACGGTGTAAATCCAGCGGCGACATGGCAACCAAACCCATCTAAAGCGAATCCCCGCGTGCCTAGCATCGCATCTTGAAAGCGTGACAATGTTTCACTTACAATTCCGACCGTTTATAAAGGAGATGCGCAGATGCTACCAGAGTTAGTGAGAGGGGACCTTGAAGACCTGAGAGACTTGATCTACGAGACCGATGCTTTTCTTTCAGGGCATTTCACTTTGGCTTCGGGACTAACAAGCGATTACTACTTCGATAGTAAGCTCTTGACTCTATACCCTAAAGGCGCCCGACTGGTTGGCGAGTGTTTTTTGGATATGCTTGAGGACACCAATGTAGAAGCGGTAGGCGGTATGGCGCACGGAGCGATTCCCATCATCTCGGCTGTCACTTTAGTAAGCGAATTGAGAGGGAAACCCATACCGGGATTTTATGTTCGCGCCGAACGCAAAGGACATGGCACAGCGAAGTTGGTCGAGGGGCGATTCCCTCAAAATGGGGATGCGCCGGTAGCGATCATTGATGATGTAGTCACAGGTGGAGATTCCATTCTCCAAGCGATCCATGCGGTAGAGGAATCTGGCAATCCCATAGCTAAGGTCATGTGTATCCTGGATAGGAACCAGGGTGGTAGGGAGAAGATTGGCCGAGAAGGGTACGCTCTTAATTCGATGTTCACCATAGAACGCGATTCTCAGGGAGTGGCATACATCAAAAAGAATTAGGGACGCACTGATACTTGGCTAGTATTGGCGAAGTATAGTGTACCTACCCGGCGACGCCCTGCCAGATCAGGCGGATGCCCAGCAGTAGGACCACGACCAGCAACATCCGCATTACCCAGACACCCTGGACTCGGCCTGAGAGCATCGCGCCGATCTGTCCGCCGGCAGCCAGGCCGACGCCGATGAATAGCAATGTTGGGAACAGTTCTATGTGTCCCAGGTAGCCGTGAGTCAGCGCGCCCGCGCTGCCGTAGATAGCGAGCGCGAACACCGATGACGCGGCTGCTATCCGAACCGGAAATCCGAAGGCCAGAACGAGCACGGGCGTCCTCAGGAAACCTCCGCCTATCCCGAAGAAGCTGGATATGAATCCGAGAACGACGTTGAACGACGTGGCAAGAGTCTCGTTGAACTCATAGCGATATTCCTGCCCGGAGGCCGTTTTGATGTGGCGTTGACTGACAGGCATGGATATGAGGCGGCGCGACTGTCCGATCCTCAGAACTCGCACAATGTTGGGGCGAAACGCGAGCTGAAGCGCGAGCAGAAGCAAGAGGACGCCGAACAGTGTCCTGAATATCTCCGGGGCGACCGCGCTCACGCCGAACGCGCCTATGACGGCCCCCGGAGCCGCCGCGCCCGCGAAAAGAAGCGCGCTGCGATAGTCCACTACCTTCATCCTGATGTACCTGACGGCGACCAGGATGCTGTTTACGGCTATGGCGGCCAGCACTGTGCCCGCTACTGTCTCGGGTTCTTCAGTGTCGAAGAGCAGCAGCAGCATCGGGCTGAGAATGAAACCGCCGCCCGCTCCGACAAGAACGCCGTAAGCGCCGGAGAATACGCCCAGCAGGACCATCAGTATCCAGTCGAGGTATTCCAACGGCCCTCCGAGTTCAATCTGGACTGCGATTCATCTTGGATGATCTTATCGCCGGGTCATGCTGGATTCCCGCTTTCGCGGGAATGACTGAATTGCAGTCCACCCTCACCCTAGCCCTCTCCCTGGGGGAGAGGTGATTTTCAACATACAAATGACGAGTGCAAGTCGTCAGTTCATCAGGTCATTCAATACCGTCCGCACCGTGTCAGAGGGTACATCGTTCCGGGTAGTGGCGTTGCCTATGCCGTCCAGCAGCACCCAGCGTATCGTACCCGCGGCGACCTTCTTGTCGGAGAGCATGGCCTGGGAGACGGCTTCCGGGTCAACGCCCCTGGCGTCCAGTGGAAGGCCGTAGGTAGTGAGGATGGAACGCTGTCGTTCGATCTCCGAGTTCGACATCATGCCCATGTGACGGCCTATGCTCGCCGCGCCCATCATGCCGACGCTCACCGCCTCGCCGTGCAGATAGCTGCCGTATCCGGTGGCAGCCTCGATAGCATGGCCTATGGTGTGCCCGTAGTTGAGGAGCACACGTATGCCGAGCGTCTCCTTCTCGTCCTGGGAGACGACATTGGCCTTCACCGCCATACTGCGTCGTATGACGTCCGTGGCTACTTCGGGCTGGAGGGACTGTATCTCTTCCGGCAGGCTCTCGAATGTGGAGAGCAGATCGTCGTCCATGATGAGGCCGTGCTTTATCGCCTCGGCCCATCCGGACGCCAGTTCGCGTGGCGGCAGGGTCTGCAAGGTGGAAACGTCGGCAAGTACGAACCTGGGCTGGTAGAAAGCGCCAACGAGGTTCTTGCCCTGCGGCAGGTCAACCGCCGTCTTGCCGCCGATTGCGGAGTCCATCATGGCGAGCAGGCTGGTCGGCACCTGGGCGTAGGGTATCCCACGCAGGTACGTGGCGGCCACGAATCCGGCGAGGTCTCCAACGACGCCTCCTCCTACCGCGAGTATGAGGTGTCCGCGTTCAGCCTTCAGGGAGGCGAGCCAGTGGTAGATGTGCTGGGCGGTTTCCAGCGACTTGCTCTGCTCGCCGGGCGGAATGAAGAAGAGGTGCGTGGGTATTCCCGCGCCCTCCATCGCCATCTGCGCTCGACGCGCCTGGGACTGGACATGATTATCGGAGATTATGTAGGCGGCGGGAGGTTCCATCATGCTGAGGACGCGCTCGCCGAGTTCTTCGATGATGTCCCAGCCCACCCAGAGAGGATAATCGCCGGAAGAAGTGCGCACCGTGGCGGCCAGATCCGGAGATCCATGAGACGCAGTTTGGCCTTGCAAGCGAGCATTCACCATTTCGAACCCCCGAACGACCTCCGCAGCCGCATCTTCGGGCGTCAGGAAGTCGGTATGAACTGTCCAGTGGGCCAGAGTATAGTTGAACTGCCTGAGGGCCTTCAAGGAATGGACCCGTTCGCTGAGGTCGTCGGCATCGAGCATGGGCCTTGCGGCTGCATCGTCATCCTGAGCGTGCTGTTCAGCGACGCGCCGGAGTATCGTTTCAGGACGGGCCTCCAGTAGTACGACGACCCCGTTCGCCTCCATAACGGCGCGATTGCGCTCGTTCATGATAATACCACCGCCGGTGGACACCACCTGTCGCTCGGCGCGGGCGACTCGTTCCAGTGTCCGACGCTCGATGCGCCGGAATTCATCCTCTCCATAACGGCTGAAGATGTCCTCGATTGCCATTCCCTGGGACGCGACTATCTCATCGTCGGTGTCCACAAATGTCCATCCGAGAAGTCGCGCGGTCTCGCGCCCGATGGTGGTCTTCCCCGCGCCCGAGAATCCTGTGATGAAGACGTTGGATCTGGTCAGCGGACTAGCCCTCTAAGAAGAATATGGAACAGACAGGCCGCTTCCGGCCTGTCCGAATTGACGAAAGTGGAAGGCGTCTGGGGTTCTAGCCGTCCGTTATGCCGTTTGCGGCTAGATAGTCCACCGCTTGCTGGACGGTCTGTATGTTCTCGGCGTCCTCGTCTGAGATTTCCAGCATGACGTCGTCTGTGGAGAACTCTTCTTCGAATGCCATGATAAGTTCGACGAGGTCGAGGGAGTCGGCGTTGAGGTCTTCGGTGAAGGAGGCTTCGAGCACTACTTCGGACTCATCTACGCTTAGTTTTTCGGCTACAACTTCCTGTACCCGATCCAGTATCGTTGCCACTGCTATACCTCCGTGTCATCAGAGATTGTTATTAGTGATGGTTTCTTCGAGAGTGAAGTCTCCATCACCGACCCGAGAACGCCATTGACGAACCTGGGGGAGCTTTCAGAGCCGAAGACTTTGGCAAGCTCCACCGCCTCGTTGATCGCGACCTTCGGTGGGGTATCGCTCCTCATAGTCATCTCGTATATGGCCATCCTGAGCAGATTGCGGTCAATGACGGACATATGCGAAATGGGCCAGCTAGGAGCGAACTCGGTGATTATCTTATCCAGTTCGTATATGTTTTCAAGGACCCCCTCGGTCATGCGCGTCAGAAACTCGTCGGCCCTGGGCGAGAGTTCCTGGGACTCGCGCTTGTACGAAAGGACATCGTCCAGTGTATGGGCTACGCAGTCCACCTCGGAAAGCACTTGCAACACCGCGGCGCGTGTCGAACGCCTGGAGTTGGATGTTCTGTTCTGAGTCTGGACCATCTCTTGCGGCCTGGCTATCCGGGACATGTATTCTGAAACAGGGTCATGCGTACACACCCGCAGATTATACAGGCTGGGCCGCGCGAACCGCTAGTTTCTGCGCAGCTTGAGTATAGATTCCAGATCGGTGACGTTGGACGTCTTGGCGCGGCGATTGATGCGCTTCACCATACCGCTGAGAGCCCGGCCCGGCCCTATCTCCACGAAACTGTCCACTCCTGAGCCCACCATGTAGTCTATGGTGTCCTTCCACTGGACCGTGCTGCACACCTGGGACAGAAGCTCCTGCTTTATCTCGGAGGCATCGGTCAGCGGGGAGCCGGTGCAGTTGGCGACAATCGGGACACGCGCGTCCTGGAAGTCCATGTCTTCGATGGCATTCATGAGGCCCGCCCTCGCCGGCTCCATCAGGCCGGAGTGGAAGGCTCCGCCTACTCTGAGAGCTATGACCTTCTTGGCGCCGCGCGCTTCGCAGAGGTCCATGGCCCTGGCAATCGCCATTCGCTCGCCGCTGATGACTATCTGGTCGCCTGTGTTCACATTGGAGATCCAGACGCCGGTCTCGCGGACGACTTCCTGGAGCGCCATCTGGTCGAGTCCGATCACGGCGGCCATGGTTCCCGGATTCTGGTCGCAGGCTTCCTGCATCAGCCGGCCTCTCTCCTGTACGAGCAGGGCGGTCTGGTCAACCGGCAGCGCCCCCGATACGGCGAGAGCCGTGTACTCTCCCAGGCTGTGCCCCGCCATGAAAACGGGCTGGGGCATGACGTCGGGGTCGAGTTCCTGCTCCATCGCGCTCATGCAGGCGAGGCTGACCGCCATTATTCCCGGCTGGGCGTTCACCGTCTGGCGAAGTTCGTCTTCGGGGCCCTCGAACATAATCCCGGTCAGGGAGCGTCCGAGCGCGTCGTCAATCTGGTCGAATACGTCCCGGGCGGCTGAAGAGTTATCGTAGAGTTCTTTTCCCATTCCGACTGCCTGGGCGCCCTGTCCCGGGAAGAGATAGGCCGCTTCGGGTCCGTGAGCTTCGTTCTTGAACGTGAGTGTCATGTCAAAAACTCCATGTAGGGGGACTGTGAGTATGAAATCTCTGTACGGGACAGTCGGCCTAGAGTGCGTCTGAACTGGTTTCAGGGATTACTTCTCGCCCATTGTAGTAGCCGCAACTGGGGCAGACCCTGTGAGGGAGCCGCGCGCTCTGGCATTGCGGGCACCGGGAGAGTGAGACGCCCTTGATAGCAAAGTGGGCGGAGCGTCCGCCCTGTCGCTTCTTTGAATGTTTCTTCTTTGGTAGTGGTGGCATTTGTGTTTCTCGTTTCGGTCCTAGTTTCTCTCAGGTGTTCCCGACATCAGTTCGAGGAGGGGTCCCCAGCGAGCGTCCATAGGGGCCTCGCAGGAGCAGTCGGTCAGATTAAGGTCCACTCCGCAGGTGGGGCAGAGTCCGGCGCACTGATGGTCGCACAGCGGTTTCATCGGCAGCGCCATGATGGTGTACTCTCTCACGGTGTCGGTGAGGTCGAGGATGTGGTTTTCGTCAATTACACAGTAGTCCTTAACTTCATTGTCGGGGGGCGGCGCTTTGGCTCCGGTCAGAGGATTCAGCGTCGGAACGAATTCCTCCTCTATATCCAGGTGAATCGGATGGCTGTAAGGGGTAAGACAGCGACCACATTCGGAGTCTATTGCAGAGTCCAGAGCCGCGCTCACCCAGACACTCTTGTTGGTCCTGAGAAGGTTCACCCTTCCCTGAATCCTGGCCTCATGAATGTCCTCAGTAAGACTGACAACCTCATCGAGAAAGTATTCACGACTGGAGCCGCTGGGCTGCATCAACAGTTGTGAAACGTTCAATTCCATCTCAAACCCCTGAAGAACCTTTCAGGTGAGCCCAACCGCCAACGTCAGGATTCTAGTGAACTTAGTGATATTGTGTCAAGTTTCACATAGGAAATATGAATAAGTTTGCAGGAATTTTGACGGTCAAATTGGTCAGCGAGAAGGATCGAACGGCCCAGCCGGATGGCGCAGGCCGTTCGATACCGTAGTCTGAGCGGACCCCGCCTAGTCCTCGAGTTCGGCGAGGATGTCCTTCACGTAGTCAACGCTTCGCTTGTCCTTGTGAAGCTGGTCGCCGGTGTTGGTTCCTTCGAGGGCGAAGTAGCCGTCATAGCCGGCCTCGTGCATCGCGGACAGCGCGAACCGGTAGTCAATGTCGCCATCTGGGAGCGGCGTCCGTATGAAGTATGAGTGGTTCAGTTCGGGTATGTGGACGCGCTGGAGGCTCTTGCAGTGCCAATACTTGGAGTGCGGAGCGAGCGCGACGATGCACTCTTCCATCGTCTCTTCCGGCTCTTCGTATGTCCAGAGGACGTTGCCCAGGTCGGGATTGGCGAACACGCTGGGGCTGTTGGTGAGTTCGAGAAGGTGGAGTGTTGACCAGGAGTTGTCCGCTATGGAGTGCTGGTGTACCTCGATGGTTATGTTGATGCCGTGGTCTCCGGCCACCGCGCCGACCTCTCTCAGTGCGTTCGCTGTGCGGACGAAATCGTCCTCGGTGGCCAGGGCGCTTGAGCCGTGCGAAGAAGGCTCACCGCTGGGGCCGGTGTCCAGGGTGTCGTCGCGCGGCGGCGTTCCGAGCGCGGTGTTCACCACTCCGACGCCCGTCCATCCGGCGATCTCGACCGCCTTCTCGAGCCTGGCGCGGTTCTCAGCGGCAACGTTGGGCTGGCTCAGTCCGCCGCCCGCACGTATGGCGACGCAAGGAGTCCCGGCGTCTTCCAGGATGGACTGGAACTCGGTAGCGGTCTTCTCCGTGGCGTCGAACCCGCCGAACGCCTCGAAGCCCAGTTCTATGCCGTCGAAGCCAATGTCGTTGACCCTGCCGAGATACTCGGTGCGGGTCTTGGGGTCTTCGGGGATGTTCCAGGCCGCGCCCGCCTGGAAGGGGTAGAAAGTTCCTCGCCTGAATGCGTATGCGATTTTCATTTTGTCTCCTCTTTCGTCAATGTCATAGTGAAATATCAGTTCCGTTTCGGTTATCGTCTGTCATGGTCATCAGACGGGAGACCAGAAGTCGGACCGATGTGATAGATTCCTCTCGTTCTTCACCTTCCATAAAGTCATGATAGAAGTTGGCGTGGAACTTCTCGGCGACTCCAAAAGCGGCTTCTATGAATGGGTCGTCATTTTCTTCAGCAAGTCTTCTAACCGACACTCTCATCGCATTGTGAGACCCGAAGGGCCAACCGCGCCGCTGTGACACGGCCATGACTACATGGGACGCGGCTCTCCACATCTTTTCCGAACCTTGCAGTACGTCGCCTGCTTCGAACTCTCTGTCGGCGGCTTCAAGAAAGTCCTGGGCTGTCTGTATGTGTTCTCGAACCAACATAACGCTGACCTCTAATCTCTACGACGGCATATATCCACCCTGTTACTCACTATCGCCCATGGCTTCTATCCGCTTCCTCAGCCTTTCGAGTTCGGCTTCGGCTTCTCTGCGAGCGGCGGCTTCTCGGTCTCGCTCAGCTTGTGCGCGGTCCCGTTCGGCTTCGGCCTGGTCGGCGCGTTCCACATCGTCGGCGTGGGTGCGTAAGTAGCTCTCCGTTCTGGGGTTGTACCAGCGCAGTTCGCCGTACTCCCAGCAGACGTACAGCTTCAGGAACTCGCTGTATCCCCGGCAGCGGTTCTCATCCAGCCACTCTATCTCTATGGGCTGATACACGCCGTCCACCAGCCTATCCCCGGCCAGCGCAGCGTCGTGATACTCTCCGCCGGAAGGGTCGAAGCGCCAGTATTCGGGTATCCCGTAGGCTTCATAGTCGCGTCGCTTGGCGGTGTAATCAGTCCCTCCGGTCGTAGCGGACGCTATCTCCAGCACGAAGTCAGGGGGCTTGCCCTGCTGATCTATCGCATAGCCCCACTGTTCGATGATGAGCGCTCGTTTGATGTTGTCCGCTATGAGAAGGTCCGGCCTGCGGACTCCCGCGTTCTGGCCCGGTGTCCAGCCCACCGGAACCTCGCCCAGGACTATCGTGGTCTTGGGGTTGCCCTTATAGAGTTCCAGCGCGTAGATGTGAGAGGGGCGGTAGAGATAGATGGGATTATTCATATCGTCCCGGGGCGGGAACTCGGGGAAGCGTTCGAGTTCGGTGTATGTTCTGGTGGGAGTAGTCGTCTTGCCGACCATCTGTCTCTCCAATGTGGATTTAGATTATGGTCAGTAGGCTCTGGTAGTGATTGGGCAATTTTCGCAGATATTCGGGGTGGCGTAGGTAGGGCGTTATATCTGGCGCATCCTGCGTGAGTATGACATCGCCGGATTGAAAGGGAACATCTTCTATGTCGCAAATCAGACGGTGAAGTTCTTGGAGCTTAGGATGCGTCCTTATCTCAATGTTTCGCACTGCCCGCTGGAACGCCTCGCTTTTGCTATCCACTTCATCAAGCTCCTCAATCTTACTTCGTATATTTCTGTTCAGTTCGCGTTTAGAGCTTCCACTTCTTGCTAGTTCCTTTCGCATATCATCCACCAAACCCAACGCCTTTCCGCCAAACCCAAGCGCGAATAGCAGCAAAACCACGGCAGGCAGGCTCGGTCCAAGAACCACAACGCCAGTACCCAGAGCGGCAGCGAGACCCACCGAAGTTAATATCGCCATGCCGGACGCTCCGAAATCTGATGCCCTTTCGTCAGAGATTTTTTTGGAGGCCGCTTCCAAATCCCCGACAGATTGGAGCCTTTGTTCGCGTGTCAGAGAAAACTGGCTTGTAAACTCCCGTTTAAGCTCCTCGCCAAGTCGCTCCAAATCGTAGTCGTTACCCCCGGACGACCAAGCTTCTATCTTCGGCCTGACAAACACGCCACTATTCAGATTTTCGACAATCTCGTCGAATTGAAACACTAGCGCATAATCCTCCGGACCTGAGCCGGTGGGCATTATGTACATTGGCGCGGAACATTCGGGGAAGATTTTGTCAATGGCCTCATTGGAAAGCTCCAGGGCCTGCTCTGTTAAGCCTGCTACTCTGGCATTCGCTTCATCCAGGAACTCTTTCGACACTGTCTTGGATGACTTCGCAGTGTTTACAGTCTTTTCCGAAGCGGCGCGAACCTGCTCAGACAGTTGATTGGTAGATTGGCTCGCCGCGATCACCGTTTTTTCGGCTGTGTCTCGAACTCTCTGAGATAATTGGTCTGTGTCAACTGATGAGAGTCTTTCTTTGGAAGCGTCGCGTGCCCGTTCAGCCGCAGACGTAGCGTCATGCGCTAGTTTACGGATATTCCTGAATCCCGGCATGTCAGCCTCCGTGTTCTATAAATCGGGGGTTTCGCTCACGTACTCTATCTTCAGAGGTTCAGTCCAGCCCGAACGATTCCTGCGCCATGTCCACTATGTAGCGGCTGATGGAGAGCGATGACGTGGCGCCGGGGGATGGGGCGCTCAGGACGTGTATCGCGCCCTCGGTCTGGGCGATGCTGAAGTCCTGGAGCAGCGCGCCGTTGTCGTCAACGACCTGCGCCCGTACCCCTGCGCCGGGCGCGTACAGGTCGTCGCCGGTTATCTCCGGCACCAGGGTCTGGAGTGATTTCACGAATACGGACTTGACCAGCGAGCGATACTGCTCGTCTATTCCGGTCTTCCAGTATTTCATGGACATCTTCCAGAAGCCCGGATAAGTAAACGTATCCATCGTGTCCCCAAGTGAGAATGAGGTCTTGGTGTATCCCTCGCGCTTCAGGGCGAGGACCGCGTTGGGGCCCGCTTCGACCGAGCCGTTGATCCGCTTGGTGAAGTGGACACCCAGGAAGGGCAGCGACGGGTCGGGCACCGGATATATTAGGCCGTTGACGAGGTGTGAGCTTTCGGGCCGGATGGAGAAGTACTCGCCCCTGAACGGGATGATGCGGACGCCGATTTCGACATTCATCATGCGGGCCACCTTGTCGGCGTGGAGTCCGGCGCAGTTGATGATGTTCCTGGCGGTGAAGTCGCCGGCGCCGGTCTGGATATGCACTGAGCCGTTGCTCCTGGATATGGAGTGGACTTCGGCGTCGAGGACCAGGTCGCCGCCGTTCTCGCGCATCTCGATGGAGTAGGCTTCGGACACCTTGGTGAAGTCTATGATGCCGGTGTTGGGCGACCATATCGCCTTGACCCCGGCGACGTGCGGCTCGTGCTCCCTGAGTTCCTCAGGGCCGATGAGTTCGAGGCCCTCCGCGCCGTTTGCGCTCCCGCGTCGGTAGAGTTCCTCGAGTCCGGGAACCTCGGACTGGTTGACCGCGACGATGATCTTGCCGCACATTTCGTATTCGACGCCATGCTCGTCGCAGAAGTCCCTCAGAAGCCTGCCGCCCGTGGAGCAGAAGTTGGCCTTCTGCGAGCCGGGGGCGTAGTAGATGCCCGCGTGTATGACGCCGGAGTTGTGGCCCGTCTGGTGCTGGGCGACCACGGACTCTTTCTCGATGACGACTACCCTCTGGTCGGGATGCTCCTGGGTGAGCCGCATCGCGGTGGCGAGTCCGATGATGCCGCCTCCGATGACGGCGATGTCGTAGTTTCGGGAGTTCATGTCATTTCCTCAGGGGGCGTGTTCTGCGGCAGGTTTCCGGTTGCCGGGTAAGCCGAGACAAATTGTATCACAGCGGCACAATGATGATAGGAGGTGGCGTGGGAGTTGGTCTATAATGGGGACGCGACAGGCATAGGGAGGCGGAGATGGTTGTACAAGAAACGAAGAAGAAGTTTACATACAAGGACTACGCGAAGACGCCGGAAGACGAGCGGTATGAAGTTAAACACTAGAGGAGTTTTCCATGTCGTATTCGGCAATCATAGTGGGCGCGGGACACAACGGGCTCGTCGCGGCTAACTACCTGGCGAAGGCGGGCGGGAGCGTACTCGTGCTGGAACGCCGCGACTTCGTGGGTGGGGCGTGCATTACCGAGGAGCTGTTCCCGGACTTCCGCGTGTCCTCATGCTCGTACATCTGTCACATGCTGCAAGGCAAGGTGATAGACGACCTGGAACTGCGAAAGCACGGCCTAGCCATTCACCCGGTGGACCCGTACCGCTTTCAGCCATTCCCGAGTGGGAACTATATGCTTCGATGGCACGATCAGCAGCGCAATGCCGATGAGATAGCGCGAGTGTCGCCGGGCGACCTGAAAGGGTACCACCGCTTCCAGGAGTTCATGGGAAGGGCGGCGGGCATCATGCACCGCTACTTTCTGGAGAGCCCGCCGACGCTGGCGCAGGTGACCGCTGACGTGCGCGGGACCCCCAATGAGGCCGTGTGGGAGCGGATGCTGACCGGAAATATGCGCGACCTGGTGGAGGAGCATTTCGAGTCTCCCGAAGTACGGGCGGTGTTCATAGACGCCGAGGACGCGGGTGACACGCGCGCTCCGGGCTCGATAATATCCGTGGCCTATAACGACACCGATATGTTCACGGAGGACCGCAACTTCGGCATACCGCACGGGGGAATGGGCGGAATAACGCAGGCGATGGCGCGGGCAGCGGAGTCGCTGGGCGCGGAGATTCTTGTGAACGCGGTGGTAGATCGGATACTGGTGCGAGACGGTCGGGCAGTCGGGGTCGAGCTTGCGGACGGAGAGCGGATCGAGGCGGACGTGGTATTGTCCAACGCCGACCCGAAGCGGACGTTCCTGTCGCTGGTGGATGAGAACGACGTAGCGCCCGAGGTGGTTCGGGATATCCGCAGACTGAAGACGGACGTGTCGTACCTGAAATTCCACGCCGCGCTGGACGAACTGCCCGACTTCACCCACTACCTGGGGGACCGCTACGACGAGAACTTCCTGGTGCAGGTGCGTATCTGTCCGTCGGTGGAATACTTCCAGCAGAGCGCGGACGACGCGAGAGCGGGCAGGCCGTCCTCGTCCCCGGTGATGCACATACAGATTCCGTCGGTGCTGGACAAGTCGCTGACGCCTGAGGGCAAGCACGTGATGTCCATCTGGGTGCTTTACGCCCCGGTCAGGCCGAGAAAAGCCACATGGGACGACCTGCGGGAGCAGACAGGGGAGCAGTTGATAGACGTCATCGGGGAGTATGCGCCGGGCTTCCGAAAGTCGGTCCGGGACTGGGAGCTTTTCACGCCGCAGGAGCTGGAGGAGCGGGTCGGACTGACGGACGGCAATATACGCCACCTGGACACTACATCTGCGCAACTCTTTGCCAACAGGCCGGGTAATCTCTTCGACGGATACAAGACGCCGATAGAGAACCTGTACCTGTGCGGGGCCGGCACGCATCCGGGCGGAGAGGTGACGGGAGCCCCGGGCCATAACGCGGCCCATGAGGTCTTGCGGGACTGGGAAGAGATTTAGGGAGTATCCGAACAGACCGGCGCGGGAAAGCGGCTACTTGGAGCGAACGGTTTCCTCTTCGGCCGGGACCGGATCGAGTTTTCGACTGCGATGGGCGAACGCCACCTGGTCGCCCACGCGCATCATGTCGGGCAGGACTATTCCGCCTGAGAAGATGATCTTCATCGCGTCCTCGACGCTGATGTCGGTCTCGGTGACCTCGTCCTCGGGGATGATCGCCAGCATACCGGACGTGGGATTGGGCACGGTGGCTATGTAGATCGTGAGCATGACCCGATCTTCGGCCGGCACGTAGTATTGCCCTGTGACCAGGCCCATTGCGCGCACGCCTTCTCGCGGCCAGTCCAGAAAGACGACGCGGCTGTACTGGCTGCTCATGGGTGTAGAGATGGCTTCGGTGGCCTGGTTGGCGACGGTGTAGATTTTGCCGACCACCGGGATACGGTCCAGAACCGATTCCAGCGCCACCTTTACGCTTTTCTGGCCTCTCTCTCCGGTCACTATCCAGCCAAGCCCGTATAGGAACGTGAGTATGCCTGAGATGGCTATCAGCCAGGCGATGAGAGTCGAGGCGGGGACCTGCTCCATATACGGGACCCGGAGAAGAAGCATGGCGACTGGCCTGAGCAGGCTCTCAAGGATCGCGACGAGGTAGCGCAGGATCAGGAAGGTAACGAGAAGGGGGATTATCACCAACAGCCCCCGGCTCATGCGGCGCCAGAAGTGACGTTCTACCTTGCGGAACGCCGGCACCCTCTCAGGCGCTCCGTCTTCGGGCGTGTTTACGCCCGGCCTGTCCTGGCTCGTATCGTCCATGGGTTACAGCCTCGATGAACTCGCGCGGGTTCAGCATTTACCGACTATATAGGGGCTACGCGATATTATATAGTAGAGTAAGAGCTTACAGCACTAGTGAACGAGGGTCTCAGGAATCGAAACCCATTAGCGTGGGAATGAACCAGCTCAGTTGCCTGCCATGCTCGACCAGGCGTTGGGCGCGAGGCCGTCGTAGTAGTCGAGCATCCTGTCGGCGACGTGGTTCCAGCCCATGCTGAGAGCCTTTTCGAGGGCGGAGCGGCCCATAGCGTCCCTCAAGTCGGGGTTGGCCAGCAGCATATCCAGACGCTGGGCGAACGCCTCGGGGCAGCGCCAGGGGACGAGGTAGCCGGTCTTGGCGTTGTCCACGAAGGTCTTGAGTCCGCCGACCCTGGACACGACGACCGGGGTTCCGCAGGCCATGGCCTCGAGTGCGGCCAGGCCGAAGCTCTCGGCGTGTGAGGGAAGCACATATACGTCGGCTGCGCTGT
>DAOULF010000284.1:0-1588 GCA_034420555.1 Dehalococcoidia bacterium | reverse complement strand
GTGTCCCAACTGTTGGACTTGGCGGCGTACTGCAGCTTGGCTATGGTCGTAGGATTCCACATATGGTATTCGCCGTCGCGGCGCCAGTGATAGAATCCGCCCACATCCAGATCCATGCTGCCCGACACCACGAGGTCGGTGTACGCGAACGAGTGACGCGCCCTGGACTCTTCCTCGATTTCGGCTATGCCTATGCCGCCGATGCGCGAGGGCGTCCAGGCGAAGTATTTGTCTATGAAGTCTTCGTTCAGCCCGACCGCCTCGAATATCTGCGCGCCCCGATAGCTCTGAATGGTGGAAATGCCCATCTTGGCCATTATCTTGACGACGCCCTTGTGCGCGGCCTTGATGAAGTTCTTCTCCGCCATCTTGTATTCTACTTTGGACAGGAAGTAGTCTTGGCGGATCATGTCCTCCATGGACTCGTAAACCAGATACGGGTTGATAGCGCCTGCGCCGTACCCTATGAGCAGCGCCAGGTGCGCTATGTCGCGCGGCTCGCCCGACTCGACCACGAGGCCGCATCGGGCGCGCGTCCCCTCGCGTATCAGGTGGTGGTGGACTCCCGCCGTGGCCAGCAGGCTCGGAATGGGGGCGTTGTCCTCATCAACGCCGCGGTCGGACAGGATCAGGATGGAGTAGCCGTCCTCGATGGCCTGCGACGCCTCGGCGCACAGCTTGTCCATCGCCTCTTCGAGTCCGCCCCTCTTTTCGGGATCGAATAGGATGGAGAGCGTCTTGGACCTGATGCCGTTGACGTTGATTTCGCGTATCTTCTCAAGCTCGCCGTTGGTTATGAACGGCTCTTTGACGGTGAGTTGCCGACAGTGTTCCGGCGTCTCCTCGAACAGGTTCAACTCGCGGCCTATCATCGCGCGCGTGGAGGTAACGAGTTCCTCGCGTATCGAGTCCAGGGGCGGATTCGATACCTGGGCGAACCTCTGCCTGAAGTAGTGGAACAGTACCGGCGACTTGTCGGACATGACCGCCAGCGGAACGTCGGTGCCCATGGAACCCACAGGGTCGCCTCCTGTCAGGGCCATCGGCTCCAGGATCAGGCGCAGGTCTTCGAGCGTGTAGCCGAAGGCTGCCTGCCTGCGCGACAGGGTATCGAAATCGGTTCCGTGTACTTTAGACGGTTCGGGCAGGTCGCCCAGAGTCGCCATGTTCTCGCGCAGCCATTCGCCATATGGCTTGCGGGACGCCAGTTCGGCCTTCAGCGCCTCGTCCTGGACTATCTCGCCGCGATCCGTGTCCAGCATGAACATACGGCCGGGATAGATGCGCTCTTTGTACAGCACGTCTTCGGGCGGCACGTCCAGCACGCCGGTCTCCGATCCCATGACCAGAACGTCGTCCTTGGTTACGAGATAGCGGCATGGGCGCAGTCCGTTGCGGTCCAGAATAGCGCAGACCTTGGCGCCGTCAGTCGCTATGACCAGCGCGGGCCCGTCCCATGGCTCCATCATGGACGAGTGGTATTCGTAGAAGTCGCGCTTCTTCTCGTCCATCGGAATATGGTCGCCCCACGCCTCCGGTATGAGCATCATCATAGCGTGTTCGAGCGAGCGACCCGACGCCAGCAGCG
>DAOULF010000283.1:0-17598 GCA_034420555.1 Dehalococcoidia bacterium | reverse complement strand
TTCCGAAACGTCCCGCTGCTGGTGCAGCTCTTCTTCTGGTTCTACATCATTCTCGCGCTGCCCCGCGTGCGCGACGGCTATGTCCTGCTCGACGCCTTCTACATCAACAACGCCGGGATGTCCATGCCGTGGCCCACGCCTCCGCATCTTGGGGCCGGTCTCGCATGGATGGCCGTGGCGGCAGTTTCGATAGCATTGGGAGTCATCGTCTATCGGATAATGGCGAGGAGGGAGCTCCTTACGGGACAGGCGTCCTATCCGGTCGTGTACGGGTCCGCGGTGGCTATTGGTGTGAGCGCGGTCGCGTGGGTAATCATCATGGTTGCAAACGGCCAGGCCCCCTTCGTCATATCCGTGCCTGCTCCGCAGGGTACTTTCGGGCGCATCAGCGGCGGCTTCACCGCTTCGGCGGGCCTGCTGGTGCTTCTCGTGGGCCTGGTGATATACACGTCCTCGTTCATAGCGGAGATAGTACGCGCAGGCATACAGTCGGTCGGGCGCGGACAGACCGAGGCGGCTCGCTCGTTGGGCCTCTCCCAGATGGAGACGCTGAGGCAGGTGACCTTCCCGCAGGCTTTGCGCGTCATCATCCCGCCGATGATCAGCCAGTATCTCAACCTGACCAAGAACAGCAGTCTCGCCGGGGCGATAGGCTATACCGACCTGACCAACGTCGCCAAGACGATGACGCAGACGGCCCCGGCCGTGTCCATCTTCATAATCATCATGCTGGCATATCTAGCAATGAGCCTAACTTACTCGGTCATCGGAAACCTGTACAACAGGCATATCCGGTTCGTCGGAGCCTAGACCTTGGCCGCAACTCTCCAACAACCTCCGCCAAGCCTTCCGCCGCCGCGCTCCGAGACCGGAGCGGTCGGATGGATGCGCGCCAACCTTTTCAGCACCTGGTACAACGGGCTTCTCACGGTCGTCCTGGTGATAGTCCTGGTTGTCGCGCTGTGGTACGGCGGTCGCTGGGCGGTGGTTGACGCGGACTGGGCAGTCATCGGCGTGCTGGGCGGCCAGATGGTCATAGGCCAGTACAACATCGAGTCGTCCTGCCCGGGCCAGAACTGCTTCTGGAGACCCCAGGCCAGCTTGATCCTGGTAACGTTCCTGCTCGGAATGGGCTGGGCGGTAGCAGGTGGAGGCGTAGCCAAGCGCATCGCGCTCGGGGCGGCAATCGTGTCGGCGGCCTTTGCGCTGCTGCCATACGGCCTAGACGAAATGGGGATGGACGTGCGCCTGCTATTAGTGGCGAACCTGCCCGCCGTCTTCGCGGGATGGGCGCTTGGGCGATACACCCCGCTCGGAACGCCGAAGTGGGTAGGGATTCTGGCGGTCGCGTTCTTCCTGCTTACACTCGTTCTTCTTCGTGGGATCGAGGGCGTGCCGGGTATGCAGCCGGTGTCGGTCATACACTGGGGCGGGATAACACTGAACATTCTGCTTGCGGTGGCGGGCATCACGCTCAGCCTGCCCATAGGCATCGCGCTCGCGCTGGGACGGCGCAGCAACCTGCCGGTCGTGAAGCTGCTCTGCGTGGTGTTCATCGAGGTGTTCAGGGGCGTGCCTCTGATAACCCTGCTGTTCATGTCGCAGGTGCTGGTGCCGCTCGCATTCCCCGAGGACCTGAAGCCGAACTCACTGCTCCGCGCCGCCATCGTGATCACGCTCTTCAGCGCGGCGTACATGGCGGAGAACATCCGGGGCGGCTTGCAGGCCCTCCATCCAGGGCAGGAGGAGGCGGCGCGCGCGCTCGGACTTCCGGGCTGGCAGACGACGCTGTTCATCTCCCTGCCCCAGGCGATCAGAAATGTGATTCCCGCCATAGTCGGACAGTTCATAGCGCTGTTCAAGGATACCAGCCTGGTCTATATCATCGGTATGCTGGACATCGTCGAGATAAGCCGCGCGTTCATACAGGGCAATACCGAATATCTGTCCAGCGCGAAAGAGCTGTTCATCTTCCTCGCGCTGGTCTTCTGGGTATTCACATACACCATGTCGTATGTGAGCGGACGTGTGGAGCGATACCTGGGCGTGGGGCAGCGCTGACCCCGTATGAGTCAATGAATTTAAGAGAGGTTGCGCTATGACTGCCAATGGGACACAAGCGGAGTCCGAGAGCATCATCGTATGCCGAGACGTACACAAGTGGTTCGGCGACTTCCACGTCATCAAGGGCATATCCACCGAGATATACAAGGGGCAGGTGGTCGTGGTGTTCGGGCCTTCGGGTTCGGGCAAGTCCACATTCATCAGGATGCTTAACCGGCTGGAGGAACACCAGCAGGGCCAGATAATCATAGACGGCATAGAACTGACCAATGACATCAGGAACATCAACGCCATACGCAGGGACGTGGGCATGGTCTTCCAGTCCTTCAACCTGTTCCCGCACCTCAGCGTACTGAGAAATATCACGCTGGGCCCCACACAGGTCAGGAGGATGCCGAGCGACGAGGCTGACGGTGTAGCACACCAACTCCTGGAACGCGTGGGAATATCCGAGCAGGCCGAGAAGTACCCTGCCGAGCTTTCGGGCGGTCAGCAGCAGCGTGTGGCGATAGCCCGCGCTCTCGCCATGCAGCCCAACATCATGCTCTTCGACGAGCCGACCTCGGCGCTCGACCCGGAGATGATCAAGGAAGTGCTGGACGTGATGCAGGAACTGGCCCGGTCGGGCATGACGATGGTCGTCGTCACGCACGAGATGGGCTTCGCCCGAGAGGTCGCCGACCGCATGATCATGTTCGACGAGGGCATTATTGTCGAGGAAGGTCCGCCGGAGCAGATTTTCGAGGACCCGCAAAGCGACCGCACGAAGCTGTTCCTGTCGCAGATACTCTAGGCAGTTGGGAGAAATCTATGCGATTCGGCTCGATGGTGTTTCCGGTAAGCCATGAACCCGACAAAGACGCAGCCATCATCGCCAGCACACTGGCCGAGATCGAGCTCCAGGACAAGATGGGGTTCGAGGCGGCGTGGCTCACCGAGCATCACTTCGACGGCGCGTGCGCCTACGTGGACCCGCTCGTCTTCGGCGCGGCGGTGGCGTCCAGGACCACGCGAATCAAGATCGGTTTCGCCGTCGTCGAGATGGCGTTCCACCACCCGGTAAGGCTCGCGGCGCAGACCGCGCTGCTGGACAATCTGAGCCAGGGAAGGCTCATCGTGGGCATAGGCCGCGGGTCGGCATTCAACACCTACGAATACATGGGTTTCGGGATTCCGATGGACGAAGGCCCGGACAGGCTGGCAGAGGCCGAAGAACTGCTGGTGAAGTCGTGGACCACGGACAACGTGCGACACAAGGGCAAATTCTGGGATGTGGAATTTCCGCAGCTAAGGCCACAGCCCTACCAGAAGCCTCACCCGCCACTGGTGCGCGCCTGCATCAGCGAAGCCTCCACGCTTGCGATGGGGCGAATAGGCCGTCCAATTCTGATGGGGGTGCAGGAGCCGGAGGTATTCGTGTCGCGCATGACAGGATACAGGGACGAAATGGCAAAGGCAGGCTTCGACGAGGACACAATCGAGACGACCCTGGACCAGTGCTGGTTTTCCAAGAACGTCTTCGTCGCTGAGACCTACGAGCGCGCCAGGGAACTGTGCGAACCGGGCTTCCACAGGGAACGCAAGCACTTCCGCGAGGCGCGCGAAATCTACAATCCGGAGGGTTTCCCGCCCCTGGACCCGGCGAAGCCCTTGCCTGCGGGCGAGGATTTCGAGAAGGCGTGCATCATCGGGTCGCCGGAGCAGGTCGCCGAACAGATAGCCGAACTGCGCGACGCGGGCGTGCGAAATCTCATGATGAAGATGAACATCGGCGAGATGGACACGGTCGGCGTGCAGGAATCTATTCGGCTGTTCGGGGAGAAGGTGATGCCCAGGTTCGATGTCAAATAGCCTGAGACCGCGGCGCTAAGAAGGAGGCGAGTGGCGAGGATGGTTTAATTCCGATCAGCCTTCTCCATCTCGGACGTTACTACCTTCACCAATTCCTCAACAGAGGACTGAGGATTCTCGTTCGCCTTGAGTATCAGGTTGCGCGAGAACATGCGCACAGCCTCTTCCCTGCCCTCTTCCCTGCCTTTTTCTCGGCCCTCTTCTCGACCTTCCCGTATAGCCTCTTCCCGCATCCGCACCGCCTCCCTCCGCCTCTGTTCCTGTCGCTTCTTTCTCTGTTCGAGCGCGTAGAATGCCATTCCTATGAATACCTCCACTAAAGATGCGCCGCAGGCATAGACCACAATACCCAAGTCCGCCATATCAGACATGGTAACAAGGTTGCCACGGTCGCTCCAGATGTTCCAACCGATTGCTTTAACATACACCGTCAGCGCATACGTAGCCGCCAATATCCCCCAGGGCGCAAACAGCGCGTGCCGCGCCGCCCAGTTCGGAAATCTGCCTTCCATATTATACCAATCCGCTCCCCCTTTCGGGACTCAACCATCGCTCAGGCCAGAACCTCCTCCGCTATCTGATCGAGTTGGGCAAAGGTGGCGTCCTGCTCGGCGGTTTCCACCCGTATCATCACGCGGTCCGCTCCCGCCTCGAACAGGCTGGATACCAGGTCGCGGTCCGCGGGCTGGCCGAATACCGAGATGTTTATGGACTCCGGGTCCCGACCCGCCTCGGACGCCAGTTCATTCAGCTTCTGCCGACCGGCGCTGATGTCGTCCGGGGTGACGCGGTTGGGCATCCAGCCGTCGCCCCACTCCACCACGCGCCTGAAGACGTTGCGCGCCATTCCGCCCAGATAGACGGGTGGATGCGGACGCTGCGTGGGCCTGGGGAACGAGTACACGGGCGGGAAGTCGTAGTAGTTGCCGTGATACTCGCTCTCCACCTCGGTCCAGAGCGACTTCATGGCAAGCACCGACTCCTTGGTCTGCGTCCAGCGGTGGGGGAAGTCGCCGCCCATTATCTCGGTCTCTTCTTTGTGCCAGCCCGCGCCTATTCCGAACAGGAACCTGCCGCCTGAGTACATATCCAGAGTGGCGACCTCCTTGGCAAGCAGCAGCGGGTTGCGCTCCGGCACCAGGCAGATGCCCGTTCCCAACTTCATAGTGGTAGTGACGGCGGACGCCCTGCCCAGCGCGACGAACGGGTCAACGATGTCCGCATACACCTTCGGAATAACGCCGTCAGCCGAGCCCGGCCAGGGCGAACTCGCATTCACCGGCAGAATCGGATGCTCAGGCACCCACAGCGACTCGAAACCTATCTCCTCGGCCCTCTTCGCAAGTACAGCTATGTCAACCGAGTAGTCGGTCGGGAAAGTCGAAATACCGATGTTCATTAGCAACGCTCCTATATTGGATATTGTCCTTGGATTGTTCCCAATTCTACGCGCGGCCTTTACCCCTTACAACCTCTTTGAACAGAGGCGCCTACAGATGCTACTCTCAATGGCGCAACAGTATCGGTGAGGTAGCAAGTGGAAGTTTCCCCCGGCATACACATGATTCCCAGCGCGAAGTGGGCGCGGGTTTACCTGGTAGTTGGCGAGACCCTGACGCTCGTGGACTCCGGCCTGTCCTGGCGTCCGGGCGGTGTCCTGAAGTACATCCGCTCCATCGGCAGGCGCGAGGACGAACTGCGCCATATCCTGATAACGCACAGCCATCCCGATCACACAGGCATGACGTCGGCGCTGGCAAAGACGACGGGCGCGGCAGTCGTGGTTCACAGGTCGGACACCGTCCGGCTGAGCGGGAACCACCTTGCGCTGGGCTACGACGGACTGCTCGGCAAGGCTGCGTCTCCGCTGCCATTCTTCAGCCGGGTGGGCGTGGGGACGCTGGTGGAGGATGGCGACGTACTGCCCATACACGGCGGGATACGGGTAATCCACACACCCGGACACACGCGCGGCAGCGTGTGCTTCCTTCTCGAAGAGAGCAAGAGCCTGTTCACAGGAGACACGATCTTCAGCGACGGCAGGCAAATAAGCCGGTCGGTCCCATTCCCGGGCTATGACCGCGACGACTATATGCGCTCCCTCAAGCGTCTGTCGGAGTTCGAGTTCGAAGGGGTGTTCGGCGGCCACGGCCAACCGATGCTCCAGTGCGGCAGCCATGTCCTCAGCCAACTGCTCGAGTCCCACCCGGAGCCGCCCACCTGGGGAGACTTCTTCAGCAGCATACCGAGGCGGATGAGGCGTTCGTTTCCCATGACCGGCGAATATCATTATAATCCTAGGCGAGACGGTCATGGAGGGTTTCATTGACACTCTCTAATTGCCCAAAGTAAAAACCGTGTTGGAAACCACACAACTATTGAGGAATGATCGCAAATGCGCGCTCCACGGCGCAGACGCCCCCAGAGACGTGCGGTCCGCCCGCTTCCAGACATTGATCTGGACAACCTTGCGGACATAGTCAATTATGTGGGCAGTCGCGAACACAAAGACATTCCGACTTTTGCAGGCCAACCCGGTTTGAGGGCGGACGCTTCATGTTGTCCCCGATGGATCAGGGATCAAGAACTTATTTGTGAGTGGTTGCGTTCCGCTATCCGCAGAGGCGCTGTGAGCGGTCCCTGGGAGGGTGGATTCCCTCGTTACGTGTGGCACAAGGAAGGCGACGTGGTTTTTGAAGCTCGACTTGTGAATCGAGGGAATGGCTCCTATAAAGGATATCCTCTCGATGAAGACGAGTGGCCCAGAGGTATCGAGGAGCTTTATGTCCAAACTTAGCTTCGAGTTCGATTGGCTGGACGCCAGAGGGGTCAGAGGGCCGGAGTTGGCCGCGACTTGGGCGTCCCTGAAAATCCGTGTCGGAGACACTATTGTAACGCGCGTACTGGATGAGCGAGCTCAGACAGTTCGAAGCGTGGTATATGTTCCTCTGTACCCACTCGCGGAATGGCTGGCGTCGAACTGGTGGTTCATAACGCGCGAATGCCACAATCCCGTAAAGGACGCTGACCCAGCTTTCCATGTTCGACATTCGATTACAGCCAGCCGAGAGGGTTATGCTTTCCCTGACCTGGAGGTTATTCCTACCGGCAATCGGACACGTATTGCATGGAAAGGGAATCCGTCTCAATGGACAAAAATCAGATTCCTTGAACAAGACGGTGATATATGGGTGGACACCGACGAATTAGCAGAGACTTGCGCTGACTTCATTGACAGTGTAATTAGAAGGATCACATCTCTCGACGTTGATGACACCTTTCTTCAAGAAGAGTGGGAAGCTATCCAGACCGCCGATGAAGATGAATCGAGATTCTGTGAAGTCGCGGCCGGGCTAGGCTGGGATCCATACGACCTAGATGACAATATGCGCAACCGTGTTCTATCGCTCTACGACCAACTGGGTCCGTTCCTGGACGAAGCCAATTCCGCTTTGGACGTGGGCGCGCTGGATACGGAAGTCCAAGCTCTCAGCGGAGCTATCGCAGAAGCCGGAGCGAACAGCCTCCCCCTGCAATCCATCGAGGCGTTTCGCGTTCAGTACACGCGCGGTGGCGACCTTACCCCCTGGGACGAGGGTTATGACTTGGCGCGGAGGCTCAGGCAGAATCTCGGGCTGGATTGTGAGCCCCTCCCGACCATAGCGCAAGTTGCGAACGCACTTGGTGAGAACGTTGACCTAATCGAGAATGCCATACGCCCGATTGACCACTTAAGCAAAACTCAGATGATTGACGGCGTGGTCACACGGGACCACGATGAAAGACCTGCTTTCGCATTTCGACGGTTTGGCGAAAATGCTAGAAGGTTTGATTTCTGTCGCTCGCTCGCGGAAGTATTGACGTCCCCAGATTCAGGCTCATTGATAACCAGGGCGCGGTCTGAAAGGCAGCAGCGCAACCGTGCATTCGCCGCCGAGTTCCTGGCGCCTTCGTCGGGGTTGGAGAAAATGATTTCTCTGCCAGTAGTAGATGGCAGTGACATTGAAGATATGGCGACTGAGTTCGGCGTATTCTCGCGTGTCATCGAACATCAACTCAGGAACCACAGGATAGCCACTATTTGGGGAGAATAGAGAAACAACATGACCCCACAGCAGCGCGCAGAGAAGATAGAATCCTACGGCAGCGACTACGAAAGACTCGTCGCCGCGTTGGAGTCTTTGCCGAAAGAGATGTGGCAGTTCAGGGACGAACACGGCTGCTGGAGCGTCCATGAGCATCTGATTCACATAACCGACAGCGAGGTCAACAGCTACATCCGTTGCAGGCGTCTGGTTGCCGAGCCGGGCAAGGACCTGATGGCGTATGACGAGAACGTGTGGGCCGATTCGCTGCGCTACCACGACCAGGACGTCGAAGATACACTGGCCCTCTTCAAGTGGCTCCGCCGGAAGACCTACACCCTCATCGAGTCGCTGCCGGAAGAGGCATGGTCGCACAGCGCGTACCATCCCGAAAACGGCGACATGACGCTCGACGACTGGCTCGACGTGTACACCGCGCACGTCCCGGAACATATCCAGTATATGCGCGAGAACTACGAGGTCTGGCTGAAGGCGAAGTCGCCAAATCGTGTTTGACGCTCGGCTAACCATTCATATATGATTTTGATTAGGCCATGACCCTAGGTGGCAACGTAGCTCAGCGGTCAGAGCGGGCGCTTCATAAGCGCTAGGTCACAGGTTCAAATCCTGTCGTTGCCACTCAATGGTGACGGCAGTGAGAGGAACCGGGCCGAATACGGGTTGCGGCGCGAGCGCCGCCGAACGGAGTCCTTCCGGTCAATACCCGGGATGCGGGGGCGGTTAGCTCAGTGGTTAGAGCGCTCGCCTCACACGCGAGAGGTCCGAGGTTCAAATCCTCGACCGCCCACCACCAAATGACCGGCAGGGACGTGAGCTTAAGGAGCGTACTTCTTTAACAGGCGCCGAAGTGGCGGAACGGCAGACGCGCTACGTTCAGGACGTAGTGCCCGCAAGGGCGTGTGGGTTCAAATCCCTCCTTCGGCACCATCTCCAATATCCGTTGTCGTGTCTTTGAAAGCGCGCGCTTGTAGCTCAGTGGATAGAGCGCATCCCTGCGGAGGATGAGGCCGTGGGTTCGAGTCCCACCAAGCGCGCCACTCCCACCGTGTGCGGCATACTACGTTTCAGGGGCGGTTAGCTCAGCTTGGTTAGAGCGTCTGTCTTACACACAGAAGGTCAGAGGTTCGAGTCCTCTATCGCCCACCATGCGCCTGGACGGGCTAGGCTGCGCCCGCGTCCCAAGCGGGATAGTCCGGACGACCGTAGTTACGTCTGCATTATCTGGATCAAGTTGCCGCAGGTGTCGTCAAAGACCGCAATAGTGACGTTGGCCAATTCTGTTGGCTCCATCGTAAAAGCTACGCCCAGTAACTTCAGTTTCTCATACTCTGCGCGGATGTCCATAACGCTAAAGGCCGTCGCTGGGATGCCTTGGTCAAATAGCCCTTTCTGATATTCTTGCGCCACCGGGTTTTCATTTGGTTCAAGCAGAAGCTCGGTTCCATCTGGGTCATCGGGCGAGACGACGGTAAGCCACTTGAATTCCCCCACAGGCAAGTCATGCTTCTTCACAAAGCCGAGAGTCTCCGTGTAGAACCTCAGAGCTTCGTCCTGGTCACTTACGAAGACGCTGGTGTGCGTAATGCGCATATCTGGCATCCTTTTCTTTTCATAGTGTCACTTGAGCCATCGGTCCATGACAGCCCTGAGGGGTTCATCGTTGAAGACAAGCATCCGATACTTGCCACGCTTCTCTGAGCTTACGAGCCCCTCTTTTTCTAAGACATCAATGTGCTTGGCCAGGGCCTGTCGGGAGATGGCGACTTCGTGTCGCATGATCAAGCGCGCCGTAAGCTCGTAGAGCGTCTGCTCCTTGCGCTCGGATAGCTCGTCCAGCATCAACCTTCGTGTCGGGTCCGAGAGTGCCTTGAAGACCAAGTCTTTGTGCATACACCCATACAATACGCAACCCCAGGGTTGCGCGTCAAGAGGGAAGGCGAATGGTCACGGTGGCCCCCTTTCCAAGCCCGTCGCTTGCTACGGCAACCGTTCCGCCGCGCGCTTCGGCTGGTGTTGCCAGTGGGTAACTGCCCAGGCTGAGTCAAACGGCTTGCCCCTTAGCCGTAACCTCTGAGAGAATGACTTTGAGAAGCCGACGAATGAACACTAGCGACTAAGAACTCAAAACTAATGACTGAAAATCAACATCCCGACATCTATACCGAGTCCGTCGTATTCGATGCCCTGAACGTGAGCAACTGGGACAGCCAGGGTGTATATGACAGCCTGAGCGCAGGACGGGTCACCGGCATCAACGCTACTATCGCGATCTGGGAGAACTACCGCGAGACGATGGACAACCTCGCGGCATGGGTCCACAGGTTCGACGCACAGTCCGAGACACTGGCGCAGGCGGGCTCGGTGTCCGACATACTCCAAGCCAAGGAGCAAGGAAAGACGGCGGTCGTGCTCGGCTGGCAGAACGCCTCGCCGATAGAGAACGACCTGGACCGGCTCGCGCTGTTTCACAAGCTGGGCGTTCGCATCATCCAGATCACCTACAACGAGCGCAACCTCGTCGGAAACGGCTGCTATGAGCGCAACGACGAAGGACTCAGCAACTTCGGCCAGGACGTGGTGCGCGAGATGAACCGGCTGGGGATGCTCATAGACCTCTCCCACGTCGGTGACCGGACCACGCTGGAGGCTGCCGAACTCTCGGAGCAGCCCGTAGCCTGCACCCACGCCAACGCGCGCGGGTACTTCGATCACCCCCGCAACAAGACCGACGACGCTCTCCGTCTCATAACCGAGCGCGGCGGCGTGATAGGCGCGAACGCATTTCCGCCCTTCCTGCGAAACGGGTTCGAGTCAACGCTGGCCGACTACGTGGACGCGATAGACGACCTGGTGGAGAGGGTCGGCATTGATCACGTTGGCATCGGCACGGACTATACCCAGAACCAGCCCAAGGCATTCTTCGACTGGATATTCTCACAGCAGGGAACGAAGCTCAGGGACGTCTCCGATGTATATCCTGAGAACCTTCTTCACCCCGAGGGCATGGAGACGCCGGACAGTCTTTCCAACGTGGCGTCCGAGCTACTGGACCGCGGCTACACTACTCAGGACGTGTTCAAAGTGCTGGGCGGCAACTGGCTCAGGCTGTTCAGACAGGTCTGGGGAAGCTGAGCGAACAGCGCAGGGAATCCACTCTACTGATGACCGAGAACTCTCTCCCCGACCGCCCTCAAATGCCCGCCGGATACGGCGTCGGCGATCCTCAATACGGCTTCGAGCCGATCCAATGGACATGGGTCGTGGAGCGCATGACCGCCGCCCGAAACTACTGGATCGCCACAACCCGCGCGGACGGCAGCCCGCATCTCAGTCCCGTGTGGGGAGTCTGGCACGGCGACGCCTTCCACTTCTTCACCGATGAGGACTCGCTAAAGGCGCGCAACATACGCCGCGACCCACGCGCCGTCGTCCACCTCGAGAGTGGGGACGAAGTGGTCGTGATGGAAGGGACGCTCGAACCGGTGTCCGCCGCCCCGGGCATCGTATCCGCATACGAGAGCAAGTACGGATTATCTCTCGGAGACGAGCCTGAGGGCCTGTATCGTCTCGGATTATCCAAAGTTCTCGCCTGGCTGGAGTCCGACTTTCCCAAGACTGCTACCAGATGGAATTTCTGACACGGATATGACGATCTACGAGAACCTGACCATCACGGACGGCGACCGGCTGTACGACATGCTTGGAGACGAGACCGTATTCCGCAACTGCGACTTCGACGGGGCCGATTTCGAGGGCATCGAGGCCGACTCGCTGGTTATCGAAGACTGCACTCTCAGGCGGGCGAACCTGACCAACCTGCTCTGCCACGACCTGAGGCTTAAGGACTCTAATCTCGAAGACGCTGCCCTTAACAACGCAGAGGCGCACGAGGCTCATATAACCGGGTGCAGTTTCACCTCCGCGAGAATGCTGAAGGCGAGCCTGAATCTATCACGACTCACCGACTGCGACTTTTCCGGCGCGGACATGGACGGGGCGAACCTGTTCGGCGCGAACCTCACAGGCTCCCGCTTCAGGGGCGTTGATCTCTCCACCGTCCGGCTGGAAGGCGCGAACATCGAGCGGGTGGACTTCAGCCTGGCCTCGCTCAGAGAGCACAGTTTCAGGGGGCAAAAGCTGGTCGGCGTCAACCTCACCGAGGCCGACCTGGAGGGCTGCGACTTCAGCGACGCCGTGTTCGAAGGTTGCCACCTGGTCGGCGCGTACATCTCAGAGCGCACCCGCTTCGACCGCGCCGACTTTCGGGGGGCGTTCGTGTCCGGCGCCCATCTGGTGAAGGCCAGTCTGGTGGGCGCAATCATGCTGCCGTCGCAGGTCAACACCATGGTCTTCGACGGGTTCGGGATAGTGGTGTTTATGGATGATGCCGAGGCTTAGGCGTATAATTGCCTTGAGGCAAAGGCGGGGGCGGCACAGGGCAATCGCATTTAGATTTGATGTCTGGCTTCGTGATGGCTTTGCTCGCAAAACGAACGGAGGCCACCGCAGAATAAGAGCGAGCGAACGCCGAGGCTAACCCATCGGAGGCGGTTCGTCGAACTTCTCTCCGCGCGCCTCGGCCTCCAGCCGGCGTTCATTCCATGCCGCGATTTCAGCCGCCAGTTCCGCCCTGCCCCTTGTTTTACCCTCAGCTATGCCTTGAGCAACAAGTTCGGCCTTGAACTTTTCTCTACGCTCTTTCAATCTGTCAGCTATGCCTTGAGCCAGAACCATAATCAGCCTCCCTAACTCGACTATGCCGATTGTGTTCAAAATGAACATCTGAACCATGTGGGACGAATCTCTACCGACCGCTCTCAGGTACTCCACGGCGTGAGCATAGTCACCATAGATAGCCTCATGCCAAGCCACCATGACAGTCCAGCCTACCATCTGTGCGAAAAACGCCGCCAAGTAGGTGTACCACCATCCTTCATGGACGCTCATCACCGAGATGCGAAGTCCGTTGAGAAATTTACCCATAGACTCTTCTCTTAAACTATATCACCAAACCGTACGATGGGTGACCGCTGTGGGCTTCTGTTGATTGTCCAAATGTGATTGCCCTGAGCCTGGCATCGGCTTCAATCAGATGATGCACAAGTATATAGCGATTTTGGACAGAGTTGGTACAATGGCTCGGACAACCAGCCACCGGAGGGAAGAATTGAAACTCGGACTGTTCCTTATGCCGCTGCACTATCCTGAGAGGCTGCACGCGGACACGTTCCAGGAAGACCTGGAGCTTATGGAGTACGCGGACGGACTCGGATATTCCGAGGCGTGGGTTGGCGAACACTTTCTGCTGCCATACGAGAATATGCCATCGCCCGAACTGTTCATCGCCAGGGCGCTTGGCGTCACAAAGCGGATGTCGTTCGGGACGGGCGTGTCCCTGCTCGGATTTCACAACCCGGCGCACATAGCGCACCGGATAGCTCAGCTCGACCACATGGCGAGGGGCAGGCTGTACCTAGGCATCGGGGCGGGCGGCAGCGCGATGGACGCCGAGATGTTCGATATAGACCTGGAAGAGGGCAGCCCGCGCGAGCGCATGGCGGAGTGTGTCGAGATCATCCTGAAGATATGGAATGGCGAGCCTTTCGAGCATAAGGGACGCTTCTATACATCCAGGCTGTCGCCTCCCCAGCCGGAGCGACGGCTCGGATTTCACATGAGGCCGTACCAAGAGCCGCATCCGCCAATCGCGGTGGCCGGAAGCAGTCCCTATTCCAGCACGCTGGAGATGGTCGGACAAAACGGCTGGATACCAATGAGCAGTTCGTTCCTTCTGGAAAAGCACCTTCCGAGCCACCGCGAGGTGTTCGAGCGGGGCGCGAAGATGGGCGGCAAGGAAGCGCCGGCCGACTGGCGAATCTCCCGCGAGGTGTTCGTCGCCGAGGACGGCGACAAGGCCAGGGAGGACGCGCTGAACGGCCCGTTCGCCAACTTCTTCTGCGACTACTGGATCCCGCTGTTCGGAGGCGGCCCCATGGGTCTGAGCAGGCTCAAGATTGACCCCGACATGCCCGACGAAGACCTGACGCCGGAGTACATGCTCGAAAATTTCTGGATAGTCGGCGACCCGGAGGAGTGCGCCCATCGCATCAAGAAGATACACGACCACGTGGGCGGATTCGGGACGCTGCTCCTCATGTGCCACGACTGGACTCCCGACAGGCCGAAGTGGTTCCGCTCCCTGGAGTTGATGGCGGAGGAGGTGCTTCCGGCGGTGAACAAGGCGATTACGGCCTGAGTCTTCCGGGCCATGTTCAATCGCAGGGCCGCCGGACTGCCCATCGCTGTCGTGATTGGGGTGGGATGTGTCCTGGTGGTGTGCGTCGTCGCAGCGATACTGGCCTGGCGACTTGGCCTGTTCGACGAGCGTCAATCTGCCCCCCGGGTTGGCATGGCGACCTCCACCGGCAAGGAAGGGGCAGTCCGGGACCTGGCCGGATACGCGGACTCTCTCCTGGACAGCGGCGATCCCTACTTCGGAACCCGGCAGTTGGATTACCTTCTCGAACAGGCTGAGAACCCGACGTTCGATACCGACACCTGGCGCGTGAACATACTCACTCAACTCGCGTTTCATCGGCTGCGTCTCGGTGAAGTAGATGAGTCCATACGGCTTCTGACCGAGGCGCTGGAACTCAGCGATCCCGACGGGTTCGACCATATCCGTATCATGGAAGACCTGGCCGTCGCGTACATGAAGCAGGGCGAACTGCGAAACTGCGTCAGCCCGGAGGGTCGGCTTGTGTGCGCTCTGCCGCTCGACCCTGCCCACTCGCACGAGGACATATCAAGCGCGACTAAGGCGACGGACATACTGGAGTCCCTGCTCGCGCACGACCCCGAAAGCGTCAGGTACCGGTGGCTGCTGAACGTAGCTCACATGGCGCTCGGGACATACCCGGACGGGGCGCCGCGTGAGTACGTGATTTCGCCAGACGTGTTCGCGCCCGAATACGAACTTGGGAGGTTCGAGGAGGTCGCCTCGGACATAGGCATATACGGCGTTGACCTGGCGGGCGGCGCTATCGTCGAGGACTTCGACAACGACGGGCTTCTGGACATCATGACGTCCACGTGGGACCCGGCGGGCAGCCTGAAGTATTACCGCAACGAGGGCGACGGGCGATTCTCGGAGCGTACCGAGTCGGCGGGACTGAGCGGGCAGTATGGCGGACTGAACATCACGCAGGCGGACTACGATAACGACGGCTGGGTGGACGTGTTGGTGATGCGCGGCGGCTGGCTGCTGTCTCGCGGGCAGATGCGAATGTCGCTGCTCCACAACAACGGTGACGGCACATTCTCAGATGTTACGCGAGAGGCGGGGCTCGCGATTCCGGCCTATCCGAGCCAGAGCGCGGCGTGGGCGGACTACGACAACGACGGCGACCTGGACCTGTTCTCGTGCAGTGAGTCCATGCCGGAGGCGCCGGAGGTGGGAGCGGCGATCATCTTCCCCAGTAGGCTGTTTCGGAACGACGGGGACGGTACCTTCACGGATGTCGCGGACGCGGCGGGAGTCACCAATCTCAGGTACTGCAAGGGCAGCGCGTGGGGCGACTACGACAACGACGGCGACCCTGACCTGTACGTGTCGAACTATGCGGGTGAGAACCGTCTGTACCGTAATGACGGCTACGGCGCTTTCACCGACGTAGCCCCGGAGTTGGGTCTGACGGAGCCACTGGAGAGCTTTCCGACATGGTTCTGGGACTACGACAACGACGGCTGGCTCGACCTGTTCGTCGCCGGGTACGCGAGCGACATAGAGCTTGTGGCGAAGGACTACCTCGGAATCCCGAACGATGGTGCGCGTCCGAGGCTTTACAGGAACGACGGCGCGGGCGGCTTCGTGGACGTGACCGAGCGGGTCGGGCTGGACAGGGTGAGCCAGACGATGGGCGCGAACTTCGGGGACATGGACGACGACGGCTTCCCTGACATCTACCTCGGAACCGGATTCCCCGCGTTCGACGCGCTTGCGCCGAACGTGGCGTATCGGAACGATGGCGGCAAGTCGTTCTCCGATGTCACGTTTTCGGCGGGCCTTGGGCATATCCAGAAGGGACACGGGATAGCGTTCGGGGATATTGACAGGGACGGCGACCAGGACATCTTCATGCAGGTGGGCGGATTCTATCCGAGCGACGGCTTTCTCAACGCGCTGTACGTGAACCCGGGGAACGGCAACGGGTGGCTATCGGTGCGGCTGGTCGGCGTGGAGTCGAATCGCTCGGCCATAGGCGCGAGGATCAGGGTTACCATTTTAGAGGATGGCGCAAGGCGCGACATCCATGCGGTCGTTGGCAGTGGCGGCAGTTTCGGCGCATCCAGCCTGGATCAGGAGATCGGGCTTGGGTCGGCGGACGCGATAGAGTCGCTGGAGGTCTATTGGCCGACATCGGGTATCAGGCAGATATTTGAGGAAGCACCGCTGAATTCCGCCATCGAGGTACACGAGGACGCCGATGGCTATGTGGTCAGGGATCTGCCACGCATCGAGTTGGGAGGCGTGGGCAAGTAACATAGTCCGGAGGCTACATAGTCAACCGTATAACTATCACTACGACAGACACACCTAATCCCACTAAGCTAATCGTCCAGCGTAGGGCTTTCAATTCGCTTCGGACAGCGGAGAGTTCGGCGTCGGTAGCGTAGTGTCTGTCTATCTCGTTACGTAGAGTGTTAACTTTCTCATTAGCAATTTCCTCAGCCTCGCGCCTGGTAATACTGGTGTATTCATAGTCTTTTGTCATGGGCTTGGTTGTCATATAGCTGGCTCCTCTCACATCAGGGTCTTATCATATGCGGACATATGAATTGCGTAAACGTCGGTCAATTGCTCTGGTGTGATAGAAATCCGTACCGGGGCCTACTGTGCCGTCAGGCCGCCGTCTATTACCATTTCGCTGCCGGTCATGAAGGAGGATTCGTCGGAGGCGAGGAACAGGACTCCGTAGGCGATCTCATCGGGTTCGGCGTACCTGCCGAGGGGCGTCCTCTGCTCGGTGAGCGCGAGGCGGTCGGGGTCTTCCCAGCCGCGCCTGGTCATCTCGGTCTTGATGGGGCCAGGATGGATGGAGTTGCAGCGGATGCCGTCTTTTGCGTTCTGGACGGCGGTGGACTTGGTGAGGATGCGGACCGCGCCCTTGGATGCGTTGTAGCCCGGGTGAATGTTCTCCTGTCCGACCATGCCGGATATGGAGGAGATGTTGATGATGGAGCCGCCGCCAGCCTTTCTCATTTCGGGAATGACAGCCCGCGTGCCGAGGAAGACGCCCTTGGCGTTCACATCCATCACGCTGTCCCACTCCTCGACGGAGGCGTCGTCGCCCGCGTTCCAGGAGACGATGCCGGCGTTGTTGACGAGGATGTCCACCTTGCCGTAGCTGGACACGGCAGTCTGTACGGCAGAGTTCCAGGAGTCCTCGTCGGTGACGTCGAGGGTGACGTAGGTGGCCTCGCCGCCCGCTTCGTTGATCTCTGCCTCTACCTTTCTGCCGTCATCGTCGAGGATGTCGCCGAAGACGACCTTCGCGCCCTCGCGGGCGAACATCCT
>DAOULF010000282.1:0-5498 GCA_034420555.1 Dehalococcoidia bacterium | reverse complement strand
GACGTCAGAAACGGTGACATACACAGCTTCAGAATGAAGATTCGTGGCATACACGCTCCCGCTTATGGCGGTCAGGACGGTGGTCGCAAGATGCACATCGAGCGCGACGGCTTCACCATCATACGTATTTCAGGCCGGAGCATGAAGAAAGACGTGATAGAAAGCCCTGTTGAAAGCATCCCCGGCAACGGGCACCCCGCCATATTCCCCGTCGCCGTCGTTCAAGAGATAATCCGTCTTCTATCCCCGCCCGGAGGCCGCGTCCTCGATCCCTACCTCGGCAGCGGTTCCACCGCCATAGCTGCCCTACTCGAAGGTCGAAACTCCATCGGCATAGACATCAGCCCCGACTACTGCGACTCCGCGCTGGCTCGCATAGAAGCTACTTTACCTGAGCGAGGCGCTGAGAGATGAACCCTCGCGACACTCTAAACAACTTGTACGAGCAAGCTATGTCTCTGTATGACAGCGACGCTCAAGCTCCCGCGCTGGAACTACAATACGAACAGGATTGCCAGACCATCCTTGACCGCCAGGACGGAAACCGCGCCGTGCTGACCGTCCTGATTACTCTTCTCTTGAAGAAGACCTTGGACCCTGCCCAGGACATCCGACTGCATCAGGCGCAGATGGAAGGCGGCTTCAGCGGCAGAAGTTTGGACACTTCTGTGGTCACGCCCTTTATGAAAGATATGAGCTTCCCGTCCATGAGCGAATCGGGGTGGCTTACAAGGTCGCTTGAGCAGTCTGCTCCCTATAATCTGGACTATCCGGGCAGCATCAGGCCCGTCAGAGTCAAAGAGGCGTTCCTTAATCTCGTTGACGGAGTTCAGTCTCACAACCTGCCTCCACAGGACACCCTCATTCGCATATTTCTGGGCCTGATAGAATTCAGAGACAGAAATGCCAACTTGAACCTATCCCGGCCGATCAACCTCTCCGTCTCCGAAGCCGTCTCCAAGATAAACCAACACCACAGTGTCCAAATCCAGGGAGCCGCCCGCCTCCCCGTCCTCGCCACACATGCCATCCTGAGTATCCTGACCAAAGAACTCGACAGATACGAAGGCTGCCAGGTCCTTCCACTGGAACATCACACCGCCGCGGATAGCCGCACTGACCTAATTGGCGATGTGCATATTGTAGATTCCGATGGAATCATGTTTGAAGGCTACGAAATCAAACACAACATCCCCATAACCTCGAGACTCATTCAGGACTCATTCGAAAAGTTCCACGTCACACCCGTCCGCAGATTCTACATCCTCACCACTCACGACCGCGACGACTACTCCGAGTTCGCCCCCGACGTTCGGCGTATCGCCACCACGCACGGCTGCCAACTAATCCTGAACGGCGTTGACCGGACCCTGCTCTACTACCTACGCCTGATAAGAGACACCACCGAATTCATACATCAATACGTCTCCAACCTCGAAACCGATCCCTCCGTCAGCTTCCAACTCAAAGAGGCCTGGAACCAGATCGCCCAAGCGTAGCCGCGCCTTCCGACCGCTCTCGGATTCCGAAGTTCTTACGCTCCTGGGTCATCCAAAGACATCTTCTGTTTCCTCTGCACAACCGATCCGCCCTGTGTTACAATATCCCAGCGACAGAACTAACGTACTCATTACATAAATAGGAATTTATCAATGACTCCATATCGCCGGAGAAAAATTTCGGTTCATAGCTAACGACAGGTGATTACAGGTCACTTTCCAAGTGACCAGCGCCCTGATCCACCTGGAAACTCACCTGTAACCCCATCTGTACAGCATAAGTTACAATATATGACCCACGCTCCCGAGCCCTGATCGAGGAGAGATAATGAACCGTCTCCCCGTCAGGTTGTGATAGAATCTCAAGACATACCATCCCGCGCCCATGCTAGGCGCGGGTTTGTTAACTGGATTCCATACGAAAGGAGGCTTCAGAAGTGGACATAAAGATTTACTCCAGGAACCTCGATCTCAACTCGAACGCCGAGGACTACGTGCAGAAGAAGTTCAACCGTGTCCGGCGGCACCTGCCCAACATGGACGATGCTAAAATCGAAGTCTCGCGCCGCTCCTCGCGCTCCACGGGGGAGCAGGTTCACGCGCAGATGACTCTCAGAATCGGCGGCTACACTCTTCGCGGGCAGGAGAACGGCGACAACCTCTTCGCCGCCGTGGACGCCGTAACCGACATAGTGGATAGGCAGATCCGCCGATTCAAGGGAAAGGTCTATCGTTCCCAGAAGGGCAGGAGAGACCGCGCCGCCATGCGCGACATACCCATGGACGCCATCATCGAAATGCCCGAATCCGCCGAAGAAGAGGCGATAGAAGACATCGGAGAAGTCGTCCGCACCAAGCGCTTCTCAATGACCCCGATGTCCGTCGAAGACGCCATTCTCCAGATGGAGATGCTCGGACACAGCTTCTTCCTCTTCTTCAACACCGACACAAGCGAATACAACGTCGCCTACCGTCGTAACGACGGCGACTATGGCCTCATCGAACCCGAACTCGTCTAGCAAATCTCCTCTCCCCGACGGAGAGCGCCGACCAATAAATCCCCTCTTCCTCAGGGAGAGGGCTAGGGTGAGGGTGAATAACATATCCTCAACGCCATAGCCTGAAATCCGCCCGGAGACCCACATGCCCACACTCCGCGAACTCGACCCCAGTGTCGCCGACGCCATCCAGAACGAAAACCGCAGACAGCGCGAGAACATCAACCTGATAGCCTCCGAGAACTACGCCAGCCGCGCAGTTCTCGAGGCCCAGGGCTCCGTCTTCACCAACAAGTACGCCGAGGGCTACCCCGGAAGGCGCTACTACGGCGGCTGCGAGTTCGTGGATGTGGTCGAGCGGCTCGCCATAGACCGAGCCAAAGAACTCTTCGGCGCCGACCACGCCAACGTCCAGCCCCACGCCGGCGCGCAGGCCAACATGGCCGCCTACTTCGCCTCGCTGGAACCCGGCGATACCGTCATGGGACTCGGACTCGATCATGGCGGACACCTGACCCACGGCAGCCCGGTCAACTTCTCATCCAAGCTATACGACTTCGTCTCATACAGCGTGGACAGGGAACTCGAAACCATTGACTACGATGAAGTCGAGAGACAGGCCAAAGAAACCCGCCCCAAGCTGATAGTGACCGGCGCCACCGCCTACACCCGCACCATAGACTTCCCCCGCTTCCGGCAGATAGCCGACGAGGTCGGCGCCAAACTCATGGTGGACATGGCCCACATCGCCGGGCTCGTCGCCGCCGGAGAGCATCCCTCCCCCGTCGGCGAGGCGCAGATCGTCACCTCCACGACCCACAAGACGCTCCGCGGCCCCCGCGGCGGCCTGATTCTGTCCAATTCCGACCACGCCCGCGTCGTCAACAGCGCCGTCTTCCCCAACGCTCAGGGCGGCCCCATGGAACACACCATCGCCGCCAAAGCCGTCGCCTTCGGCGAGGCGATGACCGAGGATTTCGTCCAGTACCAGCGCCAGGTCAGGGCAAACGCCGTGGCCCTCGCCGACACGTTGGCAAATGGCGGCCTCCGGCTCGTCGCAGGCGGCACCGACAATCACATGACCCTCGTTGATCTTCGCCCCCTCGACGTGACTGGAAGGCAGGCCGAGGAGGCCCTCGGCAGAGCGAACATCGTCGTCAACCGCAACACCATCCCCTACGACCCCAAGCCCCCCAGGACCGCCAGCGGGGTCCGCCTCGGCGCCCCTGCCATCACCAGCCGTGGCTTCAAAGAAGAAGACACCCGCCGCGTCGGGCAACTAATCCTCGAAGTCCTCCGAGACATCGGCAGCAAATCCACCCAGTCCCGCGTCCGCGAGCAAGTCATACAAATGACCAAATCCTTCCCCATCCCCGGCATAGACTATTGAATCCCAATTGATACGATATGCGATATAATTGAATGCAAGCTATTATTTAGTAGAAGGAATGAAACCTTGAGGAGATGCCTGCAATGAAAGAGAAGAAGAGGTTCGTCAATGGTCGAACGGTGAATATGGTTGAAAGATCTGGCGAGGAATTCGGACTCAAAGGTAGTCGTGTGGATGGCGTTAATGAACCTAAAACCAAGCCATGGACACTGCCTCCCGAAATGCTGAAACCCGGAGGCCCTTCACCACGTGATCACGAAATCGTGCCGTCCAACAAGACTGAATCCTAGGTCGGACAAGAATGATAGATTATGGATTGGGGTTTTGCACTGCGTAAGTATGGCAAAAGACTGTCTCAAGGCAGTAGCTCCGTTTGGCTATCTGCGTTTGCGTTTAGTCTTCTGGCGATAATAGCTTCCATAGTTGTGGCCTATTGGCTGGGTACTCTATTTCTCTTAGATTCTACGACGACTGCACGGTGGTATAGTGCTGCCTTCATATCGTTTAGCCTTTGCATGGGAGGCTTTGTCGCATATAAGAAACTTGGTATATTCCGTGACTTTGAGCCAAATATCACGGTGTCTCACAGTGTATCTCATCGTCCGATGGGGCCAGGTTATAGGGTGTTGACGGTTACAGCGGACCTGAGAAACGACTCGAAGGTGTCGACTTCAATCCAAAGTGGGTACTTCAAATTATATTGGCTTGCTCCGTATTCCACCGCCGACATAGAGTCCATAATTGACAATGCAACAGTCGTTTACAATGAAGATGCTTCACTAAAGACTATCGGGGACCTCAGCCTGGGTTCCATCTGCCAGTTGGACATATCGAAGGACCTGGGCATCATCATCGAACCGGGTGAGGTTCATTCGGAGACCTATAACTTCCCGTTGCGAGACGATGTTTTGGAATCCGTCTTCATTGAAACATATTTCGAAAATCCAGGTTGGCGCGAAGAGGATACATCTGCCAGGTTTTGGGGGACTCGTAGCGCATATGATTTCAAAGACACTTGATTGATAATGCACCTTGAGCATCCCTTCATCCCGTAAATCCTGCTTCAGACTATGAAAATCGTCACCGCCGACCAGATGCGAGAGATAGAGGCCCGCTCCGAGGCCGCCGGCATCTCCACCGACACCCTCATGGAGAACGCCGGACTCGCCGTCGCTCGATCCGCCCGCCGCGTCATCGGCCCTCTCGCCGGTGTCCCCATCCTCGCCCTCATTGGCCCGGGCAACAACGGCGCCGACGGCCTCGTGACCGCCCGACACCTCCAGCGATGGGGAGCGACCGTCACCGCCTACCTCTGCCGCGACCGTGCCGCCCCAGACCCCAAGCTGGACTCCGCCGTCGCCGCTGGCGTAAGCGTGATATCCGCCTCCGACGACCCTGGTCTCTCCCACCTTGAATCCACGCTGGACACATCGCACCTGGTGATAGACGCCATACTCGGAACAGGCCGCGCCAGACCCATCGAGGGCGCGTTCAGAGACATCCTCGCCACCCTCCGTGAAGCCAGGTCCCGCAATCCCGACCTCCGCCTGCTCGCAATGGACCTCCCCACTGGTCTCAACTCCGACACCGGCGACGTTGATCCTGCCTGCA
>DAOULF010000281.1:0-10563 GCA_034420555.1 Dehalococcoidia bacterium | reverse complement strand
GATACTGTACCAATTTAGTCGGCGCTGCCAGTGGCGAGAAAATTCCCTTCCCCCTTGATGGGGGAAGGTTAGGATGGGGGTGACTCCCCTACCGACCAAGCTGATACAGGTTCCCCCCAAGACTCTGATTGACACGCCCAACAGCGTTCGCATACCATAAATTCAAGGTCGTGCTAGGCGGGGAGTTAGCGGCGCCCTCCACTCGAAATCCGCTATAGCGAGGCTGAATTCCTCCCAGAGGTCCTGTACCGGCGGCCTCTGTCGGGCGGTTCTTGATGTTGATAGCTGGGCCCCGTGCGGCGAATAGCCGTGAACCCCGTCAGGTTCGGAAGAAAGCAGCGGTAAGCGGTAATCTTCGGGTGACGCGGGACTACCTGGCTTGAGTCGAGGCCGTCAGACACGCCGACGGAAGGGAACGACGGGATGGTGCACGACCCTCCGACATATCTCTTCTCCCTCGATGGGCTTACAAGGCTAGGCAAAATTTCCTTCCCCCTCGATGGGGGAAGGTTAGGATGGGGGTGAAGTCCCAAACGTAAGCGCAATCATATTCAGTGCCTTCCCATCTCAGCGAACCGACCCCGAAAGCTGTCCCCAGACTTGACTACCCGCGCCAACAGACGCCCCGCCCAAGGCCGACGAAGCAGGCTCGGACAGAACTTCCTCGTTGACTACGATGTCGCCAAGCGTATAGTAGCCGCCGCCCAGCTATCGCATACCGACCAGGTTCTCGAAATAGGCCCCGGCAAGGGCGCGCTCACCCGTATCCTCGTACACCGGGTTCCCAAGCTGCTAGCCGTCGAACTCGACCTCGAACTCGCCGACTCGCTCTCCCACAAATTCGCCGAGCGCGATAACCTCACCGTCCTCAACCGGGACGCCCTCGACTTCGACCCCGCCCACTTCTTCTCGGACGGCTACAAGGTCGTCGCCAACCTGCCGTACTACGCCGCCACGCCGATCATCAGAAAGTTCATATCCGCCCACCCGCGCCCCCATTCGCTGGTCGTCATGATACAAAAGGAAGTCGCCGCCAACATCGCCGCCCCACCCGGTGACATGGGCCTCCTCTCCGTCATGGTCCAGCTATACGGCGCGCCCAGGATACTCTTCTCAGTCCCGCCCAGATGCTTCAGACCCATGCCGAAGGTCACCTCCGCAGTCCTGCGGATTGACCTCTACGACCGGCCAGCCGTCCCCGTCAGCGATCCCGACTCCTTCATCGAATTCGCCGCCGCCGGATTCCGCGCCCCCCGCAAGCAACTCCGTAACAGCCTCCAACTCGGACTGAACGCTGACCCTGAACCCGTTCGCGCCGCTCTCGCCGCCGCCGCCATAGACGGTCGCCGCCGCCCCGCCACCTTAACCCTCTCCGAATGGGCCGACCTATACAACGCCTGGAACCACTATCAGCCTGAAAGTCCCGGTTAGATAGCTCGACTCACAAAGCGCCGGAACTCCCCACTAACTTCGTGCCACTTAGTGACTTCGTGGATGAATCAAGATGATAACCATAGACGCCCACGCCAAGCTGAATCTCACCCTCGAAGTCCTCGGCAAACGCGACGACGGCTACCACGACATAGCCTCCATCATGCAGACCCTCGACCTCGCCGATACGCTCACCATCCGGCCCGCCGACTCCCTGTCCCTCACTTGCTCGCTCCCCGAACTGAGCGGTCCCGATAACCTCGCCCTCAGCGCTGCCGAGCTTCTCCGATCCGAGTTCGGCGTGAGCGATGGCGCGACCATACACATCGACAAACGCATCCCCGTCGCAGCAGGACTGGGCGGCGGCAGCGCGGACGCCGCCGCGACCCTCGTCGGACTCAACAAGCTCTGGGGCCTCGAACTGTCCAACGACCGGCTCAGGTATATTGGCGCGAAACTCGGTTCGGACGTGCCGTTCCTGGTAGAGGGCGGGACCGCGACCGCGCTCGGCAGGGGCGAGCGTGTCAGGCATCTCCCGACACCTGATCTGCCCTGGATCGTGGTCGCTGTCCCCGACGCCAACCTCCCCGACAAGACCGCCGCCATGTACCGCGCCCTCTCTCCCGACAACTTCACCCGCGGCGCGCTCACCTTCAAGCTGGAGGCCCGTATCCTTCACCATGGCGGAGACGTCCCGCCCCAGCTTCTCTTCAACACCTTCGACACCGTTGCGAGGACGGCCATCCCAGATGTGGACAAGTGCTGGAACGATATGTACGCTGCGGGCGCGCGAGAGATACACGTCTCCGGAAGCGGCCCCGCCATCTACGCCGCCGTCGAGCGCAAGGAGATCGCCACAACCGTCCAACTCGTGATGGAGCGCATCAAGGGCTGGCGCTCCCTCGTCACCCGCGCCTGGTCGAACCCGGACGCGCGCTGATGGATATACTCATAGCCGGATTAGCCTCCGGTGTATTCATGGCGCAGCTCTTCATAACCATCGGCTGCATCACCGCTTTCTTCGCCCTCAAAGATCCACCCCCCGCGATTGCGGTAATGCTGGCGCGATTCCCCCCCGGGGTCTTCGTTATGACGATTGTCATCTTCGCCTACCCCGTCTGGGGAGTTATCGGCCTTGTGTCCGCCTTCCTCTTTCTCGCGCTCCAGAACGCGGCCCCCGGCGCCGGACTCGGCAGTCCCAACCTCGTTTATACCGCCTTCGTGTTCCTCGCTTCGGTCGCTCTGGCCCTCCCCCTCATCATCCTAGCCAAGCGTCTCTGGAGCGGGATGGTCGGCATAACCCTGTCCGCGATAGCCATATTCGGCTGGCTGCTCCCACTTCTCGCCTCCTGATCCCCTACCATCGGGACGATTTTCCCCCTTTTATGACTATGCTCCTCATGGGATGAGCCATCCCAATTGCGCTATCATTGTCAATACATTTGAGCGAGTTGAGTATCCGTATGACCAACGCCCCGTTTTCAGGACTACGCGAGTGGGTCGCATTCGATCTGGAGACCACAGGACTGTCCGCCAAGACTGACGAGATTATCGAGATTGGCGCCGTCAAGTTCACCGCCAGGGAGACGCTTGACGAGTTTCAGACGTTCGTCAATCCCAACCGGCAGGTGTCCAGATTCATCACCGATCTGACCGGCATAACCCAGTCCGATGTTAACTCCGCCCCGACGATCTCCCAAGTCAGGGGCGAGTTCGCCGATTTCGTTGCGGGCGCGACGCTCATCGCCCACAATGCCGACTTCGATATGGGCTTCCTGCGAGAGAGCGGCGTATCTCTTGCCAACCCTGTATGCGACACGATGGAGCTCGCCCAGCTCACCCGCCCGTATGCCAGGTCATACGCCCTCGATCAACTGGCTAAGGCCGAATCCCACTCCCTGGACCGCGCCCACCGCGCCCTGCACGACGCCCGCGCCGTCCAAAGCGTCTTTCTGGCCCTCATCTCCGACCTCGCCGACATGGATCCAACCCTGTTGGCCCAGTTCAGAAGGCTCTCCGACCACTCAGGCTGGCAGATAGCCGCCCTGCTCGAATCCGCCCGCGAGTTCGCCTCCCCTCATCCCTCCCGTTCTCGCTCTGCGTCCGCGTCCGGCATAGACGAAAACGCCCTCTTCGAGAGGCTGTCCCAGCCCCCTCCGCTGAGAGCCGCTTCGGAAACTGTCCCGGTTGACCCTTACGCGGTAGCCGAAGCGCTGTCCGGCGGCAGCGGATTCGCCGGTAGCGTCCCTGATTTCGAGGAACGCCCCCAGCAGATAGAGATGGGGACCGCCGTCGCCGAAATCATCAACTCCGGCGGCAGGCTCATGGTCGAGGCCGGGACCGGCGTCGGAAAGTCGCTCGCATACCTGCTGCCGGCCGCCCTCTACGCCCTCGCCAACGACAAGCGCGTCGTAATCTCCACCAACACCATCAACCTCCAGGAGCAGCTGATACGAAAAGACCTGCCCATGGTCAAGGATGCGCTGAAAGCCGTTGACCCCGGCATGGCCGAGGAGATGCGCTACACCCAGTTGAAGGGCAGGGCGAACTATCTATGCTACAAACGCTGGCGACAGGCCCTCTCGTCCGGAGAACTCGAACCCAATCTGGCCCGCTTGGTCGCCAAGACGATGCTCTGGATGCCCCAGACCGATACCGGGGACCGCGCCGAACTCAACCTCGGCCCCAGGCCCGCCGTCGCCGCTTGGAGCAGGCTGTCCGCCGAGCGCGCCCACCAGTGCCCCTCACAGGTCGGCCCCTGCTTCCTGAAATCGGCGAGAGACAAGGCCGCCGGGTCGCATATCATCGTCGTCAACCACGCGCTCCTCCTCTCCGACCTCGTCGCCGGGGGCAGCGCTATCCCGGACTACGATGTCCTCATTCTCGATGAGGCCCACCACCTCGAAGACCAGGCCACCCGGCAGCTTGGCTTCTCCATCGGCCCCGGCACCATTGACGACATCCTGTCCGAACTTATCGGCGAGCGCGGCCTGCTCAACCAGTGTACTCAGACCGTCCAGAGAAGCGCGCTGTCCGAGTGCAGGAAGGAGTCCGCCCGCGAGTCCGTATCCCTCGCGCTCCTGGCAGCGCAGAGGCTCAGGGAAGAGGTGTCCGGTCTGTTCAGGACGGTTTCACAAGAGGTCTTCGGTCGCCGAACTCGCTCATCCGGCGGCTTCGCCATGGACAGGCGGCTTACCGACGAGGAACGAGGAGCCCCGGGTTGGAAGTCGGTCGAAACCGCCTGGGAGAACGCCGCGATCCTGTTGCGGGACCTGTCGCGCGCTCTGTCCGCTCTCGTAACCGCGATGGAAGGCATAGAGGCCGAGGACGAGCCGGGCTACGAATCCCTGGTCTCCGATGTCGTCGCCAACGCCCAGAATCTCGATACTCTAAGATCCCAGGCGGGTGAGTGTCTCGTAAACCCCGCCGAAGACGGCGTTTACTGGATAAGAGAGGTGCCCCAGTCCTCGGACGTCACCCTCAACTCCGCCCCCATCTACGTCGGAGACCTTCTCGAAGACGCGCTCTACTCTAAGAAAGAGACTGTCATAATGACGAGCGCGACTCTCAGCGCCTCCGGCAACTTCGACCACGTATCCGGCAGGCTCGGCTTCTCCGACTCCCGCCAGGTGTTCTTGGGATCGCCTTTCGACTTCTACGAGTCCGCCCTCATCTACGTGCCCCGCGATATGCCCCAGCCCAACGCTCCGGGCTTCCAGCAGCGAGTGGAAGACCTGGTAATGGAAGCCGCGACCGCCGCGGACGGCAGGACGATGGCGCTCTTCACCTCTTACGCCGCGCTCAGGGCCACCGCGGACGCGATCCGCGCCCCCCTGACCAGGTCCGGCATACAGGTGCTCGCGCAGGGCGCGGACGGTTCGCCCATGCGAATCGCCGACCGGTTCATCGAAAATCCCCGCTCCGTCCTGCTCGGCACCTCCAGCTTCTGGGAAGGCGTTGACTTCGCCGGTGACGCGCTGACAGTGCTGATAGTCGCCCGTCTGCCGTTCTCCGTCCCCTCCGACCCGGTGTTCCAGGCGCGCGGTGAGCGGTACGATAATTCCTTCAACGAATACGCCGTTCCCCAGGCCATAATCAGGTTCAGGCAGGGGTTCGGTCGGCTGATAAGGACGAGCCGCGACAGGGGTGTGGCGGTAGTCCTCGACTCCCGCATAACCGGGCGGCGCTACGGACGTGAATTCATAAAGTCCCTCCCTGAGATGCGTGTTACCGACGGCAAGGGCAGGGGAGTAAGCAATACCATCAAGAGGTGGCTGGAGTATTCCTGATGAAAGACGACTGGACCCCGATCCATCCATCCGGCCCTATGGCCCTTGCCGAAACCCTGGAAAGCGGCCAGGCTTTCCGCTGGCGCAAGAAGTCCGGTGACGGCTTGGAAGACCATTATGAAGGCGTCATATTCGGCAATCTGGTCAGGGTAAGGCAGGTCGGCGACGACATACTCTTCAGCTCCGCGCCAGACCCTGAATCCTCGATCAAGCCGATACTGGAGGACTATCTCGGCCTGAACCACGACCTGGAATCCATATACTCAGAAATAAGGTGGGACGACCAGGTTGGGAGCGCGATAGACGAGTACCCCGGAATGCGCATCCTGCGCCAGGACCCCTGGGAGTGCCTCGTCGCCTTTATATGCAGCGCGAACAACAACATCCCGCGCATCTCCCAGAACGTCGAGGACATAGCTGGCGCTTTCGGCCCTCCCATACATGGCGCAGGCACAGACCGCCGCGCATTCCCGGGCCCCGGCGCCATCGTCGAGGCCGGAGAAGACGCGCTCCGCGAACTCCGTCTCGGCTTCAGGGCGAAGTACATCGCCGCCTCCGCCGAGCGCGTCGCCAACGCCGATATTGACCTCTTCGCCCTCCGCGAGACTCCCTACGACGAGGCGCTTACTGAGATAACCACGCTCGCCGGCGTCGCCGATAAGGTCGGCAACTGCGTCCTGATGATGTCCATGGACAAGCTCGAAGCCTTCCCGGTTGACGTCTGGATTGACCGCGCCCTCCGCGAATGGTACTTCTCCGAATCCGAAAGCAAGAGTATGCCCCGGACCCGCATGAGAGAGTGGGCCCAACAGCATTTCGGACGCTACGCCGGATATGCCAACCAGTACCTCTTCCAAAGCCGCCGCCTCCAGGGAAAATAGAAACCGTCTTGATGCAATTCGGCCCTGTGTGCTATTTTATAGCTATCGGGGAGTGGCGCAGCTTGGTAGCGCACTTGCATGGGGTGCAAGGGGTCGCTGGTTCGAATCCAGTCTCCCCGACCATACAATAGACACACGTTGAGATAGGCCGCCCAAGTCGGGTGGCCTTATTGCTATGTGAACCCAGTCCCGTTGCGGAGTGCAGTTTCGCAGGCGCGAAGTCTCGACATTCGACGGAGGTGTCCCATGTCCGTTCGGTCAGGCGAACAATTCCTGGAAGGCTTGAGAGACGACAGGGAGGTATGGCTTGAGGGCGAGCGCGTCGAGGACGTGACCACCCATCCCAAGCTGGCGCGCATGGCCAAGACGCTTGCGGGCGTGTATGACCTCCAGCACAACCCCGACACCCGCGACCTCATGGCCTTCGAGTCCCCCACCACCGGCGACCCCATCTCGCTCTCCTACATGATTCCCCACTCGGTTGACGACCTCGTTAGGAGGCGTAAGGCGTTCGAGGTAACCGCCCGGCACTCCTTTGGTATGCTCGGACGTACTCCCGACTACGTGAACATAGTCGTTGCCGCCATGCGCCAGATGGCCGACTGCTACGGCGAGAACGATCCCCGCTACCGCGACAACGTGATCAACTACTACGAATACGTCAGCCAGAACGACCTCTGCCTGACTCACACCTTTGGTCACCCGCAGACCAACCGCGCCGCAGACATCAGCCAGCTCGACGACCCCTACATCGCGCTCGGCGTCGTGGACACAACTTCCGACGGAGTCATAGTGCGTGGAGCGAGGCTCTTGGCCACGCTCGCCCCGTTCTCCGATGAGATAGTCGCCCCTCTCTACCGGCCGCTTCGCCCCGATCTGCCCGAATCGGCGACTTACGCCATAGGGTTTGCCCTCCCTGTTGCCACTCCGGGGCTGAAGTTCGTATGCCGTCAGTCCTACGACCGCGGAGGTTCGTCCTTCGACTACCCTCTCTCCGGCTTCTACGACGAAATGGACTGCATGGCCATCTTCGACGACGTTCTGATTCCCTGGGAGCGCGTCTTCTCGTACAACGACGTTGAGTTGGGCAACGAGAACATTCGCAGGGGAAGATGGTGGCGCCAGTACATGCAGCAGGTCGCCGTCAAGAACATCGCCAAGCTCGACTTCATGCTGGGCATAACCCACAAGATAGCCGACGCTATAGGCATCAACATCTACAGCCACGTCCAGGAGAAGATTTCTGAGATAGTTGACATACGGGCCACCGTCCACGCTTATCTCAGGGCCGCCGAAGCTGACGCCGCCCCTTATCTGGGTGAAGGGATTTGGCCCGCCGAGGAGCCTTGGCACGCGATGCGACACTGGTTCCCCGACGCCCACACCCGCATCGTCTGGATAATCGAACAGCTATCGGCCAGCGGCCTGATGCTCACCCCCACCGAAAAGGACGTACAGGGGCCTATCGCGGACGAGATAGCCAAGTATTACCAGGGCGCGTCCGTCGGGGCCGAGGACAGGATACGGCTGTTCAGGCTCGCCTGGGACCTTGTCGGCTCGCAGTTCGGTTCCAGGCAGGCCCTCTACGAACGCTTCTTCAATGGAGACACCGTAATCCTGAGACAGCGCAGGTACGCCTCCTACGACTACTCTGAGGCCCTGGCGTCCGTTGACCGCTTCTTCGAAATGGCATCTGGGCGCGACAGTGCCGACTGAGATGCCTATTCCTCGACAGCCGACTCGATGAACTCGACTGAGGCCGGACGGCTCCACTGGTCCAACTCGACCGCTGCCACGTCAATCCGCCAGTTCCTCCAGCGCGCGTTCTGCTGAAGATATTCCTGGCTCGCTGCTATTACCCGTCGGGCCTTGGATGCCGTTACCGTCTCAGACGCTGCGCCGAACCCCGACGACTTCCGCGCCCTCACCTCGATGAAGCACAGCGTTCCGCCATCCGCTGCTATCAGGTCAACCTCCCCGAACCGAGTCCTGAAGTTGCGGCCCACTATCTTCATTCCCCGCTCTTCCAGCGCCGTCGCCACGAACGACTCCGCCCACCTGCCGATTGCACCCGGACTCTGGGGCTGGATCCGGTGCGCTTCCTGCTTCACGGGGGCGAAGCTCATCCGGTGCGCGTGGCACGGTCCCAGTTCTGCTATCGAGTCCAGGTGCCGCCTCGTGCCATAGCCCTTATGCGCCTCGAATCCATAGGACTGATACCGCTTGGCGAGAGACACCATATATCGGTCGCGCTCCACCTTGGCCACTATGGACGCCGACGCAATACTCAGCGACTTGGAATCGCCCCTGATGATTGACTTCTGCGGCAGGCCCGAAGAGGGCAGGGGAAAGGCGTCTATCAGCAGGTAGGTCGCAGGAGGATTGAGTTTCGCCAGCGCGCGCCGCATCGCCCGTCTTACGCCCGCCGCTATGCCAATCTGGTCTATCTCAGCGGGAGTCACCCAGCCGACCGCGTATGACAGCGCGGACCGTGTGATAGCTTCGTAGGCTTCTTCTCTCTGCGCCGCGCTTAGCTGTTTGCTGTCTCGCGCCAGCGCAAACACTTCCTGGCTGGGATTCGCTGGAAGAATGACCGCGCCCGCCGCCGCCGGGCCCGCCAGGCACCCGCGTCCCACCTCATCCAGTCCCGCGACACGCACATAGCCCTGTCGGTGGAGTTCAGTCTCGAACTCGAAGTCAGGAATGGTGCGGCCCGTCGCCATGAGAAAAGAGTTCTACTCTTCAATGCCCCTCTGGATGCCGCGGATATAGGCCACGTGGCCCACGTGCTGGCTCTCCTCGACCAGGAGATGGCTGAACATATTCGCGAGCGAATACTCCGGCCTGCGAGGATGCGGTCTCAGCGCAAGGTCGGCCTCGGAAATCGAGTCCAGGAACTTATAGGTCTCCACGCGCACGGTGTCATAGTAGGCGAGCATTTCGTCCATGTCGAACGCCGGAAATTCCGTCACCTGCTCGGCTGTGTAGCGGAAGCCGCTCTCCTTCTCTGGCAGACCCATCTTGCCGTGCCAGTTGTCCCGCTGCCAGACCGTGTCCCGCTGCTGGGCGAAGCGCTGCACGAAATCATCCTCGACGCGCGCCATGTGCCACACGATGAAGTCAATGTGATTGGCCTCCGGCGTAGGCTGGAACCTGCGCTCCTCGGGGGTGAGCCCCGACAGGTGATCCTTGAGGTCGTCAAGATATTCATCGTAGCCCAGCCTGATGAGGTCTTTGAAGTCCAATGTAACTCTCCGCGTGAAATGTTGTCAGGCTACAGCCGCCCCGACCGGGGTCTCAAGTTCGATGTAGCCGCCGCCGAGTATCCTGTCTCCGTCGTAGAACACCACCGCCTGCCCGGGCGTTACCGCCCGCTGAGGCTCGTCGAACCTGATCTCCGCCCAGCCTTCATCGAGCGGTAACACGCTCGCGCTCGCCTCCGACGCCTTGTACCGTATCTTCGCTGTCACGTTATTCATGTCGGCAGGCGGGTTGCCGGAAATGTAGTTGACGCGAGAAGCCCACAGGCTGGTGCGGAACAAGTCCTCACTGTTTCCCAGCACCACCTCGTTGGAGTCCGCGTCTATTCTTGTAACGTAGAGCGGCTTTTCCGTATTCCCGTTCAGTCCCAGGCCGCGCCGCTGTCCGATGGTGAAGAACTGGATTCCCGGATGCGTCCCCAGGACCTCGCCCTCGAGGTTGATCAGGTTGCCCGGCCTCGGCTTCACGCGCTCAGCCACGAACTCGCGGTAGTTGTTGTTGGGTATGAAGCATATCTCCTGGCTGTCCGGCTTGTCCGCTACCAGCAGACCGGAGTCAGCCGCCATCTTCCGGATCTCTTCCTTGGGGTACTCGCCAACGGGAAGCAGAAGGCGACTCAACTCGCTCTGTCCCAGGGTGAACAGCACGTAGGACTGGTCCTTGCCCGCGTCCACCCCCTTCAGCAGTTCATAGTGACCATC
>DAOULF010000280.1:0-6576 GCA_034420555.1 Dehalococcoidia bacterium | reverse complement strand
AATCGGTGCCATCTATGTTTCGTTGTCCCGGACGTTGACGAAGCGGTTCGTCGGATCGTGGAACTTGGTGGAAGTCTGGTCAGCGAATCTCGGCAGGGTGGCGGAGTCACAATGGGAGATCCGGAAGGCAACGAATTCTGTATAGGCTCTTTCCGCCGAACCAAGGACGGTAAGCGGGTCCTACTGGGTTGAGTAAATGAATATCGCCAGATTGGAAAAAGTTGACCCGGAGGAGAAGGCCGCTGCGATGATGCGGTCGCCTTTGGGCCGCGCGGCGGCGATCATCGCGGGCGAGTCTGGAATGAGCGCGCGCGATCTGGCTGTGCCTGAGATGAGCGTATGGCTGTGCGTGTATGCGTCCGATGAACTGAGCGGGCGGCTTACTTCAGGTTCTGTATCTCGACTGACTCTATATCGTCGGCCAGATTGAAGCCGAGGATGCGGGAGTAGAAGTAGAGTTCAGCCTCCAGCGCGCGCTTCACATTGGCTGAGTCCCTGAAGCCGTGTCCCTCGCCCTCGAATGAGAGGTAGGCTACGGGTAGGCCCTTCTCGCGCAGAGCCTCCAGCATCATCTCTGATTGTGGAGGCGGCACAACTCTGTCCTCCGTCCCCTGGAACAGGATGATGGGGCAGGAGAGGCCGTCGGTGTGATGTATCGGCGAGCGTTCTTCGTAAAGGTCGCGCCGTTCTGGGTAGGGGCCGACCATGGAGTCCAGATAGCGCGACTCGAACTTGTGGGTATGCTCGGCGAGCGCGCCCAGATCGCTCACTCCGTAGTAGCTCGCGCCGACCCTGAATACGTCCCTGAAAGCGAGCGCCGCCAGCGTCGTGTAGCCGCCCGCGCTGCCGCCGCGAATCATCAGCCGTTCGGCATCCACCTCGCCTGCCTCGACGAGATGTAGCGCGGCGTTCACGCAGTCGGAGATGTCAACGATCCCCCACTGTCCGTTCAGCCGTCGCCTGTACTGCGTGCCGTAGCCCGTGCTTCCGCCGTAATTGACGTCCACTATGGCGATGCCCCGGCTTGTCCAATACTGGTAGGACAAGCTGAACGAGCTCATGACCGCGCCCGTAGGCCCACCATGGCTGATGACCAGGAGGGGCGGCTTTTCTCCCTCTGCGCCAACGAAGTCGGCGTTCCTGGCGGGGTAGTAGAAGGCGTGGGCAGTGAGTCTGCCGTCCGTCTCGAACTCTATCGGCTGGGGAGTGGATATGTAGCCCTCGTCCACCGGAACGGTGCGAGACTCTCTCACGACGCTTATCTCCCCCGTATCTGGATCGAGCGATAGCAGCGCGTCCGGGAGGCTTGCCGCCCCCGCCTCGAGGATAACGCGGCCCTCGGACGCCCTTATGTCGCCGCGTGACATCTCGGTGTAGGGTGTCTCTATCTGATCGAGTTCGGTCGTGCGCGTATTGATCGTCGCCAGTTTCCAGAAGCCGTTCTCGGCGTACTCGCAAACAATGCGCTCAGCCGACTCGAATGCGTAAGTATGGGAGCCGAGCGCCCAGGCCGGCGCGCCGAACTCCACAGTCATGGGCGCAATCGCCTCGATATGGCTCTCGCGCCAGCGATACAGGTTCCACCAGCCCGTGCGGTCGGAGACGAAGTACAGAATCCCGTCCGGCGACCACTCCGGCTGAAAGATGGACTCACCGGGCATTCCGGCTAGCTTGTGGCGCTCACCGAGTGAACCGTCGTCGAGAATGTCCGCCACCCACAGTTCGGTGGTGTCCCATGGCATATTCGGGTGGTCCCAGCTAAGCCACGCCATCGTCGTCCCATCCGGGCTGACGGACGGGTAGCCGTAGAAGTCGCTGCCTGAGACCAGGACTTCACCCTCGCCGCATCCGTCCAGGTCGAGCGCGACGATCTCGTTGGCGCAGTCCTGATCGGACTCGCGGTGGTCTTCCCGGACGCAGACCAGCCGGTTGCGGGTGCGGTCTATCATGCCGTCCGCGTAGCGCAGGTCGGCGTCTGCCAGCGTAATAGGAACAGGGTCGCCGTCTCCATCCTGCCGGTACACGCGCCCATCCACGAAGTTGGAGAACAGGATCATCCCGTCCGACACCCAGAAGCACAATCCGCCGTACTCGTGGACGCGAGTTCGCACGTTGTACGGCGCGGGTGTAACGTCCTGGATCGCACCGTCGGATGATCGCCTGACTATGACGTTTCTTCCTCCCTCATGCGGCCTCTCTTCCACCCAGTAGATGTCGTCGCCGTCGAGTGCTATCGAGCCGAGGCGGACCGAGTTCTGGATCACCATGTCCGAGGTTACGGGCGATTTCCAGGAGCCGTAAGGGGCGGCGGTTGGCATTGGATTTCCTCTACATCTGAATCAGGATTTACGGGATTTTTGGGATATACAGGATGATCGCACTCTGAGTAGCCACGAGGATTGCCCCTACATTAGTGGCAGTCGTTCAGGCGAGCTCGAAGGTCTTTTGCCAGACTCCGGGTGACTCCGGCAGGTGGATCATCGCCTCGCGCATACGGGCGTTGTCCGGGTGGGCGGTCTGCTGGCGCAGCCATTCATCGCCCTTGGACACTTCCGTGTGGTCGAATTCGTACATCGTCAGGTACTTCGGCTCACCGGCGACTGCGGTGTAGCGGCGTCCGCGTCTCACGCCCTCAACAGTCTCATAGTTAGGCACGTAAACGGTGTCGTACCAGTGGTTCCACTCGTCCTCGACATCGGCAGGGATGCCCATGCGGCCTATCTGGAGCGCGGGGGCCATGGGGCTGCTCGCTATTTCGTCCGTCAGCCCGGCGGGATGAATCATTTCGTACACGTTGCGTACATAGGTAGTGGCGGTGTACTCGGGCGACATTCGCTTCGACCATTCGGTGGGGTTGGAGCGAACCTTCAGGTACTCGTCCGATTCCATGACGGCGGAACTCTCCAGTTCATAGACCGCCAGGTGCTTCGGGCCGCTGACTACCGCCTCGTAGCGCGCAGCGCTCAGGATGCCCGGTATGGACAGCCGCTCCTCGATATGTTCTTCGTTGTACCAGCGGTTGAACTCGTCCTCGATGTCCGCTGGGACCTCGCACCAGACCATCAGCAAGCCCGTGCCCTTCTTGTTAGCCATTGGTATCCTCCGTTGTCAGTTTCCAACGGTTAGTTTACAGTTATCGGTAGAACTTGTCAGTTCCGAATACGGATACACCCGAAAAGGAGTGAACATGGTAGCGACGCAAAATCTGGAAGCGATAATCGTAGGACTGGAAGAAGAGCGCCTGGCTGCCATGGTGGCCGCCGACGTCGGTACGCTCGACAGAATTCTGGCGGACGACCTGAGTTACGTTCACACCACCGCCGCGATAGACACCAAGGAGAGCCTGACCAGCGGGCTGGCGTCTGGCAGACTGAACTACGAATCCATCACGCCGACGGCTGATCGGGCCGTAAGGACCTACTCCGACTCCGCCGTAGTGCGAGGCGGCGCGCACGTCCATGTGAACGGCAACCACTTCTCGCTGGAGTACACCGTCGTGTACGTCAACAACGACGGCAACTGGCAGATGACATCGTGGCATGCCACCCGTTTGCCGTAATTGGGAGGAAGGAAATGGGATTCATCCACGTTGACGTAGATGTACTGAATCCGTCGAACTCTGAGAAGAGCGAAAGGGTTCGGGTAATGGTGGACACCGGCGCAACGCTGAGCGTATTGCCCGCAAGTATGCTGGAGCGCTTGGGAGTCAAAAGGACGGGCAGGCGCAGGTTCCAGGGGTTCGGCGGCGTGATTACACGCGAGATCGGCACCGCAAATATGAGTTATGCCGATGAAGTTGCTGGCGTGACCGTCGTCTTCGGGGATGAAGACGACCCTCCGATACTGGGAGTTACTGCTCTGGAAGTCTTGGGCTTCGCGGTGAACCCGACCGATGGTACGCTGAACCGGGTGGATATGCTTATATGAGGGAGTTATGCGGGGCGACGCAAGCCGCCCCGCGAATAATTTTCCTAGTTCCCTGCCGCCGCTTCTACCTCCACGCCTGAGAACTCGGGCATCACCTCTTCGGCGAACTGCTCTAGCTGCTCCACGATCACCGACTCCGGCGTGCCGACCGGGTGGCTTACGCCTACCCTGTCCAGGCCCGGGTACGCGGCTTCCAGCTTCTTGAGCTGCTCTATGATCAGTTCGGGCGGGCCTGCGAGGAATCCGCCGGTACTCACGGCGTCCTCGATGCGAGGCAGGTCTGCTGTCGGGGCGCGTGAAGGGTCGGACATGGCGTCTATCTGCTCGTCGCTCAGAGCGCGAACCAGGCGCAGCGGCCCGAACATCTTCAGGTTCTCTTCATAGTATCCCGCCGCCGCCTCTATCGCCTCTTCCTGCGTGTCCGCTATGTAGAAGTGGAAGCCGATGGACAGGTTTTCGCCCAGCGCCAAGTCGCGACCCCTGCGCGCGTTCGCGTCCCGGTACGCCTCGATGACCCTGTGCATCGCGCCGCCCTCGGCCACTCCGCCGCCGATCATGCCCTTGATGCCGTGCTTCGCCATGAAGTCGAGTCCGCGCGGCGTCGCGCTCTGGATCGGCTGCCAGCACTCCACGGGAAGGTTCACCGGGCGCGGAACCAGGCTGATCTCCTTCAGCGTGTAGCCCCTGTACGGCACTTCGGGCGGGATAGTGTAGTACTCGCCCTTGTGCGAGAACGACTCTTCATTGAACGACTGGAAGATGATGTCAACCTGCTCCTCGAACAGGTTGCGGTTCGCTTCCTGGTCGAGCAGGGGAGAGCCGAACGTGTCCACCTCGCGGGTGTGGTAGCCGCGTCCGACGCCGAATATCGTGCGCCCTTTCGTGAGTATGTCGGCGGTCGCGTAGTCCTCGGCCAGGCGCAGCGGATGCCACATCGGGGCGATGTTGAAGCCGCATCCGATCTTCAGCCTCTCGGTCACGTGGGCGAGATGGACTGCGATCATCAGCAGGTTGGGAATGCACTCGTAGCCCTCGGGCTGGAAGTGGTGCTCGGCCATCCAGAAGGTGTCGTAGCCAAGCCGGTCCATCGTCTTGGCTATATTCTCGGCCTTGTCGTAGGCGGTAACGAGGTGGTCGTTGCCGAAGTAGCGGTCGTTCACCGCAGTTCCGGCGTAGCCCACGTTGTCCATGTCAACGTGGCCGGCGTAGAGGCTGTCGAACTTGGTAATCATGTCTGTCCTCCTGATTATCGAGCTTGGGGCGAATGATAGAGTAGGGACTGTGTTTGAGCAAGTGACGCCTGATTTCGCGGGCCTTCGCAAGTCGGTGTCATTAGTCCAGTCATAAATTATCGTTTATATCGTACAGGCGCCGTTCCATGTGAGTTTCCAGGCGCGACACGTGTTTAGAACACTTGGAAGTGACCTGTCGTCACCTGTACTTAGCTATAAACCGGAGAATTTCCGGTCTGATGAGCGGCTGTCCATAAATTCTACCTAATACAAATGAGGTACGTTTGTTCTGCAATGGGTATATTGTAGCACAGGTCGGGGTCAGGATGTTTCGATTGTCCGATTTGATCCCCAAGCTAAGGGCAACCACAAGGGTTGCCCCTACGGAGATGGAAACTGGATTGATGTATGAGTGTCGCTCAACGTTTATAATCGAATGACCCTGACGGCGGGGTAGGTTAGTTTGACAGCGTATCCATGGGTTCATATCATCAACGACGACTTGAGCAGAAATACGAGAATGAATTCTAAGGAGAATGTAGGACTATGAGTGACATGAAACCCGTGGAAGTATCCCAAGATGTGCTCGACGGACTGAAGAGCATCCCCACCGCGACTGTTTACAACGCCGTGCGCTCGATGGGGTCTCTGTTGAACGTGTGCGAAGGGCTGGCGAATTTCACTCCCGGCAAGGAGAGGTTTGCTGCGAGGGCCAGGACGCTCAGGTTCCTGCCGACGCGCCCCGACATCGCCAGCGAGCGGGCCACGGGAGAGGACTCCGTCGAGTACGTGGCGATGGGCCGGTGCGGCCCCGGCGACGTGCTGGTCGCGGACATCATGGGTTCCAGGGAGGATGTCGTGGCCGGAGACGTCAAGCTGCTCCAGCTAGCGATGAATAACGCTGACGGCGTGGTGATAGACGGCGCTATCCGAGACCTGGATGTCATCCTGGACGAGGACTACGGACTGAGGGTTTACGCCAAGGCGCGCAGCTTCCATGGCAACCCGACCGCGATACCTGCGGAGGAGAACATCCAGATACAGTGCGGCGGCGCGCTGGTGCGACCGGGCGACGTGCTGGTAGGCGACAACGACGGCGTCCTGGTAGTGCCGTCCTGGATGGCAGAGGCCGCGCTGGAGTGGGCCATTGACCACGAGGGCGCCGAGAACTATATCAAGGAGAAAGTCCGCGCCGAGGGCGTCGCCCCCGGCAAATACTACCCCCCGAACGACGACCTGATGGCGGAGTGGGCAAGAGTGAGGCAGGAGCGCGGCGGGTAAGTCCACGCCGGTTCTCGCGTTGCGGGTAGCGTTTCCTTTCGGGTGGTTGGATTATAAGATGTGGAGAGAAACATCACAGAGGGGGATGAGATGTCGGGCCTGCTGTATGAGTTAGAAGAACAGAGAGATCGGACGA
>DAOULF010000279.1:0-17503 GCA_034420555.1 Dehalococcoidia bacterium | reverse complement strand
AGCCTGTATCAGTTTAGTAGGCAGGGGAGTCACCCCCATCCTAGCCTTCCCCCGTCAAAGGGGGAAGGGACTTTCGCACCGTGGGCAGAGCCGACCAGGTTGATACAGGTTCACCGAGATTAAACGGCTTGCCTCTCAGACGTAACCTCTGAGAGAATGACTTTGAGAAGCCGCCTGCGGACATGGGTTTGACAAGTAGGCTCAGGCCATGCCCATCTCGCCCATCTCCGTATCTTCCGGGCCGTTTCACAGTGCGTATAAAGGACGCTGATAGACGCTGAGGCTGTTGCATGATTATCACCTCAGTTATCACTTTTGATGGGATATTAGATGAAACAAGTCGAAACGTAAAGGGACTACATGATAGGCGATATCCCCAATTGTAGCTTTGAAATGGAACAACAAAGAATCTTCTGAAACGATCTGAAGGTGTCTGTTGGTGCTGAACTTCGGCACCATGACTGTCCGAAAGCGCACTGTCCATTGAGACGCGGGGTACCCGAGGAGAGCGGCATGAACGTTGGGTTTATCGGGCTGGGCAATATCGGGAAGCCTATGGCGCTGAACGTCGTGGGCGCAGGACACCGGACCGTGGTGCATGACATCAGGCCGGAAGCGGCGACGGACTTGCTGGAGGCGGGCGCGACGTGGGCGGAGACGCCGGCTGATGCGGCGCGTGGAAGCGACGTGGTGATGGGGTCGCTGCCGGGGCCGCTGGAGGTGGAGGCTGTGGTGATCGGAGAGCAGGGTGTCCTCGATGGGGCTGCGAAGGGTACCGTGTATATAGACTTGGCGACGAACTCGCCGAGCATGGTGCGAAAGCTGCATCGGATATGCGCCGAGAAGGGTGTCGAATATATAGACGCGCCGGTGAGTAAGGGGTCTGGGGCGGATTCGGCGGACCGAGGCGTGTTGACGGTAATGGCGGGGGGCGATCCGGAGACGCTGGAGCGTGTGCGACCTGCGCTCGAAGCTATCGCAGATCCGGCTCTCATCTTTCACTGCGGGCCGGTGGGCGCCGGAGCAGTCTGCAAGCTGTGCAACAATCTCGTGAGCCATGCGACGTTTGGCGTTATGGCTGAGGCGCTTACGATTGGATTGAAGGCGGGTGTGCCGTTGGAGACGCTTGCTGAGGTGATGGCGGCGGGGTCGGCATCCAGTCCCAGGATACGCAGATTCGAGTCGGTGTTCGACCGGGACTTCGACCCGGCGGGATTCGCGTTCGTGAGATCGGATGCGAAAGACGTGCGGCTGGCAACTGATCTTGCGCGTGAGGTGGATGTGCCGGCGGATATTGCCGCTGCGGTGGACCAGAAGTATGTGGCGGCAGTGGCAGCGGGGATTGGCCATCTCGGCGGATCGGCGGTGGTGCAGGTGCAGGAGGAGCGGGCGCGAGTGGAGTTGCGGCGCGGAAGTGGACAGTCGAGCTAAAGACTAGGCCGTGCGGTGCAAGTCTTGATTTTGTCCACCGACCGGATTGGTATAGCATCCCCGCTCTCCACAATCCGTACACGCCTGGCATCCGTATGCTATAAAATGGGTACGGCGCGTCTTTCAGCCAGACGGGTTTCGCGCGCTTGCGTATCATGTATAATCCCCTCAACGTCTGGCTACGCCTTTGGATTAGGAGACTCTCTTGGAGCAGCACGATTCCGCCAGAGAACTGGCGCAGAAGATCATCGAGAACATAGAAAAAGTCATAGTTGGCAAGAGCAGGGCTGTCGAGCTTGGCGTAATCGCGCTGATGTGCGAGGGACACGCGCTCATAGAGGACGTTCCGGGCGTGGGCAAGACGATGCTCGCCCGAAGCATAGCGCGCTCCGTCGGCGCCTCCTTCAAGCGAATCCAGTTCACCCCGGACCTGCTGCCCACCGACGTCACCGGGGTCTCTATCTACAACCAGCAGACGGGCGAGTTCGAGTTCCGCGAAGGCCCCATCATCGCGCAGATGGTCCTAGCCGACGAGGTGAACCGCGCCACTCCCAAGACACAGTCCGCCATGCTCGAAGCCATGGACGAACGCCAGGTGACCGTGGAAGGAATCACTCACAGCGTCCCCAGGCCATTCATGGTAATGGCGACGCAGAATCCGGTCGAATACGAGGGCACTTTCCCGCTCCCCGAAGCCCAGCTAGACCGCTTCCTGCTCATCATCAGCCTGGGCTATCCCACCATCGAAGAAGAGCTGGAGATCATCGAACGCCAGCAGGTAGCTCATCCCATCGAATCTCTCGAACCCGTTGCCACGGCGCAGGAAGTGACAGACCTCCAGCGCGCCATCCGCAGCATCTACGTTGACGACCTTGTGAAGCAGTACATAGTCAACCTGACCGACGCCACCCGCTCCCACACGGACATATCGCTGGGCGCGTCGCCGCGCGCTTCCCTGGCAATGTACAGGGGCGGCCAGGCAATCGCGCTCATACGCGGGCGCGACTTCGTTCTGCCGGACGACGTGAAAGACCTCGCCCAGCCTATGCTCAGCCATCGAATGATAGTCTCGCCTGCCGCCAGGATGAGAGGCGTATCCAGCCAGGATGTCGTCGAGATCATCCTCGAACAGACCCCCGTGCCTGGCGGACAGGCGCGGGCAGCCGCCAGGAGCTAGATATATATTAAAATCCCCTCTCCCTCAGGGAGAGGGCAAACGACAATCCAGAGACCTCGGCAGTCGGAAATAGCCGGGCGTGGAGTTAGAACTATTTTCTCAGGAAAGCTCTTCATACAAAAACGTTTCTACCTGGTACTCGGCCTGATAATCGTGACCATCTTCACCGGAATGGCCACAGGATTCGCGCTGTTCTACAGGCTCATATACGTCATGGCGCTCACCGCTGTTCTCGCGTTCATCTGGAACTGGATCACGATGCGCGGACTGGACATCGAAATCGAGCGACGCACCCGGCGCGTCAGGGTCGGCGACGACATCGAAGAGCGCATAGTCGTGCGCAACAACAGCCGCTTGCCCAAGCCCACGCTGGAAGTCGAAGACATTACGGATATGCCGGGCTACTCCAACGGGATGGCGCTCAGCCTGTCCAACAACAGCTTCAGATCATGGCTCGCCCGCGCGCCCGCCCGCAAGCGCGGCGCGTACACCCTGGGCCCGGTGCGCGTCTCCAACACGGACCTGTTCGGACTGTTCAGGCGCGAGCGCGACTTCGGCGGGCAGGACTCGCTCCTCGTATATCCTCGCATCTACGATCTGCCAGAATTCGAGATGCCCTCCTCCTACATAAGCGGCGACAGTTCGGCGCAGCGCAGGTCGCACAACCTGACGCCCCACGCCGCGAGCGTCCGCGAATACGCCTTCGGCGACAGCCTGAGCAGAATACACTGGGCCAGCACCGCCCGCACCGGAAGGCTCATGTCCAAGGAGTTTGACCTTGGCCTCGCCAGCGACGTGTGGCTGATCGTTGACCTTCACCGGGATGTCCAGGCGGGCGAACTAGAGGAGAGCACTGACGAGTATGCTGTCTCCATAGCCGCCTCTCTGGCGCGCAAGTACGAACGCGCCCAGATGCCCGTCGGCCTCGTATCCTACGGCGACGCCCGCTACGTGCTTCCCGCCGACACCGGCTCAGGCCAGTACGAGAGAATCATGGAATACCTCGCAACGAGCAAGGCCGAGGGCACCCTGCCCCTCGAAGATGTACTGGTCCGCGAGGAACAGCTATGGGGGACGCAGAGCGCGCTGATCATAATAACCCCGTCGCACCGCGAAGACTGGGCCGTGGCGGTGAAAGAGCTTGCCCGTCGCCGCATCAGGATTGCGACGATCCTGGTGGACGGCCAGTCGTTCGGCGGCATGTTCGACACGATGTCCATAGTCCCGTCGCTCTACGAAGCGGCTGTTGACCCTTACGTGGTCCGAATGGGAGACGACGTGCCTCTCGCGCTCTCCCACACCTACACCGTTACTGCGCCCGAGCCGGATATGGTGGAGGCGACCGCATGAGCGCGCAGGGAGCGGGAGTCTTCCTTCACCATCGCCTGGACCCGGAAGTCGCTGGGTCGCATCGTACCTGGATGGACAGGTTCAGGCAGTATAGTCCCAGCCAAGGCTGGGCTGCGTTCGCGCTTCTGATTCTCGCGCTTCTGATAGTCGGCGAATCCGTGGACGCCGCCGGGTGGGTGAAGTCTCCCGGACTTATAGCGGTTCTGATGTGGGCCGCGATAGCGGGCCTGGTTCTGGCGAAACTGCGCGCCCCCTGGTTTCTGCTCATGCCCGCCGGACTGCTTCTGGGCGCGGCATTAGTCCTGTGGCAGACGGCGGCGCGGAGCGTCGAGGGCGACGACACGATAGAACGCTTCAGGGAGATGTTCCACAGGCTGGACGTATGGTGGGAAGCCGCCAACAGCGGCGGCATAAGCACCGATCTCCTGCCGTTCGCTTTAATGCTCCTCGCTATCGGCTGGATAGTCGGGTTCTTCGGATCCTGGTTCATATTCAGGCGCAGCAACGTCTGGGTCGCCGTGATACTGCTCGGCACCGCCATGCTCACTAATCTCAGCTTCCTGCCCGAACAGTACGCCGCCCGCTTCTTCCTGTTCCTGTTCATCGCCATGCTGCTCATCGTCAGGGTGAGCACGGTAAATGCCGAAGCGTACTGGAATAGGCTCAACATCAGGTTCACCGAGCACACCGGCTGGCTTGCGCTGCACGCCACGGTATGGTTCAGCGCGCTGGTAATAATAGTGGCCGTGATGCTGCCGCTGAACGTATATACCAACTCGACGGCGGCGCAGGTATGGAACATAGGACGCGCTCCTGTAACGACCGCTGAGGACTTCTTCGCCAGGCTGTTCGCGGCGCTGCCAACCAAGAAAGACACGCCGGGCCGCTTCTTCGGCAAGTGGCTCCCGTTCATCGGGAAGATATCCTTCGGCGGCGAGCCGGTCGGGTGGGCCACGACCAGGTACCCCTCCTACTGGCTGTCCCAGACGTACAACTACTACACCCCCCAGGGGTGGATAGCCACCGAGTCCGAACCCATCGAGGTTGGGCCCGAGATTCTCCCGCCCGCGAGACGAGACAGCCTCAAGCGCGAGACACAGACGCAGATGATGCAGCTGGACTTCGCATCCGAGAAGTTCCTGTCCGGGGGGGATTTCAACTGGGTGAGCAAGCCCGCCGTCATCGAGGCGCTGGCTCCCAGAAAATTCTACATAGATATGGACGACCCATCCATTGATCAGTCCTTCCCGCAGGACGTGCGCGAACTGGCGGAAGGCTTCCGCTTCGACCTGCGCGGACTCAGCGAGGAGACCGCGAGAGGCATGATAGGGCAGCGTCTTCCGGACGATCTCCTCATTCTCGAGATACAGACGGACTCGTCCGACTCGGTTGAGTCCGTAGTCCTACAGCGCAAGGCCCCGATCACCCCGGAACTCGTCTCCTGGGAATTCGACGACAGCCTGGAGAAGAACGAACCGTACAGCATGATCTCATACGTGTCCGTGGCGACCGATGACGACCTGAGAGAAGCCTCGACCGAGTACAGCAGCTTTGTCACCGATCACTATCTGCAACTCCCGCCGGCCTTCCCGCAAGAGGTTCGCGCGCTCGCGGAACGGGTCACCGAGGGACGGGACAATCCACTGGACAAGGCGCTCGCGATAGAGAGCTATCTGCGCGGCCCGGAATTCACCTATTCGCAGGATATAGACGCTCCTCCGGCGGAGATGGATGGCGTGGAATGGTTCCTGTTGGAGACCAAAACAGGCTATTCCGACTACTACGCCTCTTCGATGGCCGTCATGCTCAGAGCGGTCGGCGTTCCGGCGCGAATGGCAGCCGGGTACGCGCCCGGCGAGTTGAACCAGGCAGGCCAGCGCGTGATCCGGGACTCCGACAGCCACGGCTGGGTCCAGGCCTATTTCCCCGATTACGGCTGGATAGACTTCGAGCCGACACCCAACTGGCCCGAGCATGAACGCGCTTCCCAGCCGGTGCTTCCGGTTACCGGATTCGGCGACGACCCGATTGAAGAAGACCCGGACGAACTCCTGGACCCGTTCGACGTCGAGGGAGAGGGCGGCTTCCTGCCCCTCCCCGCCTCCGGTTCCTCAGATTCGTTCATAGCGATAGAAGACATAGTTCGGTACCTGGCGCCTGTCGGAATCGTGGCTGGCGTGATTGGCGGTATCTGGATCATCTGGTCCGTAATATGGAACTTCGGGCTTGGCGCGCTCTCCCCTGAGTCCAGGCTTTACGCAAAGCTGACGAGGCTGGGCTGGCTGGCCGGCATCGGCAGGAGGTCCGATCAGACGCCCATCGAGTTCAGCGCCCGCCTGGGCCAGACTGTTCCCGACGCCGGTGAGGGAGCTATGAGGATAGCGTCATCCTACGCTGCCTACCGATATGGCGGCAGACAGGTGGACGAGGATGAGCAGGGCGCGCTACTCGATGCGTGGAAGGAGATCAGGTTCAAGCTCGTCGGCAGAATGTTCAGGCGTCTGATACCCCAGCCATCCCAGGAGGCGGGCGCATGAGCGAGCGACGCTACCACATCTTCGAGACCCAGTTCGGCTGGATGGGCCTGCTGTCCTCGGAGAACGGGCTTCTGCGAAGCACCCTGCCGGAGGACTCCGAGGAGTCGTGCGCCTCGCATCTTGGACTGGAGATGAGTGAGGCCGTGCTCGCTCCCGATAGATTCGCGGATCTGCGCGAGAGGCTGCTGAGCTATTTCGACGGGGCAGACGCCGAATTCGGAGATATTGCGCTCGACCTCGAGGGCGCACCCGACTTCCATCGCAGGGCGTGGCAGGCGTGCCGCACTATCCCGCGCGGGGAGACGCGCACCTACAAGTGGCTCGCCAAGATGGCGGGCAGTCCCAACGCGCCGAGGGCCGCAGGCCAGACGATGGCCCGGAATCGCCTTCCCATAATCGTCCCCTGTCACAGGGTGATAGGAAGCGACGGCAGCCTGCGCGGATTCGGAAGCGGCGATACACGTATTGACCTGAAGTTCCGCCTGCTGGAACTCGAAGGCGCGAAGCAACGCCGGCTGATCTGAGAATCAGGAATCAGACTCTTCGGCTGCGATGCCGAGTTCGTCAGTTAGAAACCGGCGCGCCTCGTCCAGATATTCGTCGTCCACCAGGATCCGGCACGGGTACGCGGACACGCCGAGAAACGACGACGTATCGCCCGCCCGGACGAGAGTGGGAATCCCATGCTGGTTCAGCAGCTCGCTCCACATCTCCGCAGCCAACTGGTCGGGGGCCGTAACCAGCGTTACCCACCTCAAGTTCGGACGGCCTCTACACTGACCGAGCCTGCCCCCTCAAGTATGCTCGACAGTTCGTCGGTAAGCTCGTCGCATACGGAGACCTGGATAGACGCCCACTCCATCCGGTATATAGCGCCTCCCGACGCTATTTCGAGCATCACCTCGTCTTTGCCCTCGTAGTCGAGCAGCTTGCGCTTCACGTCGTCGAGCATCATCTGGTCGTCCACCGCGCTGTCGGTCTCGCGGATTTTCAGGTTGAGCCTATGAGGAACTTGAGCCTGTGAGTGGGCCAGTCCCGTGGCGGGCTTGGAATGGCCGTTGGTCTCGGAGTGCGCGGACGCCGCGCCATTGGTCTCTCTGGGCAGTGCGACAGAGCCGTTGGTCTTAGCGTCAACGGCGGCAGGCTCAGTGGGTTCCGGTTGGTCGTTGGAGTAGGAAGCCCCGTTCTCATTGACGGAGCCGGCCGGGGATTCCTGTCTCTCGGGCGTGGGCGTTCCATTCATCTGAGGAGCGGGCCGGACGCGGGCGTCGTCGGCTCCGGCGGTAGAAGCGTCGGTCGGCGGGGAATACTCGCCCGCCTCGTAACAATTTATGCTGATTTCATCGTCGCGCGTTCTCACAGATCCTCCAATGACCACTATCTTGCCCTCTTCCCACAGTCCGTCCGTGTCTTCCAGCTTGTCTTCCCACACGAAGACCTCGATCTGCCCATCCATCAGGCCGAGTGTGGCGATGACGAAAGGCTTGTTCTGCCTGGTGAACCTTCGGGTAACGCTGGATATCTGGCCGACCAGCGAGACTTTCTTGCCTGCCATGTCGGACTGTATGTCGCTTCTGAACACGATGTGCTCTGAGTCTGTGACCGAGAGCAGGCTTGCCAGTATGTTGATGTTGGACAGCGACATTCCCAGCAGTTCGCGCTCCCACTCGTCCCGTTCGCGGTCGGATGCGGTGATGTCGGGGAGCGCTATGTCGGCGAGCGGCGCGGTTACGGACTCTCCGAACATATCGAACATCGAGGACTGGTCGGAGTTCTTCAGGCTGGCCTCACTCTGGGCGAGGCCGACTATCCTGTCAACCGATTCGAGCAGCGCGGCGCGGTCGCCGAAATCGTCCAGGGCGCCCACCTTTACGAGCGATTCCAGCGTCTTGCGATTGACGCCGCCCATATCGGCCTCTCGGCACATGTGCTCGATGGACTCGAAAGGCCCGGTCTTGTCCCTGGACTCTATGACCGCTTCCAGCGCGGACGCGCCGACGCCCTTGACCGCGCCCATTCCGAAGCGAATGGCGTCATTGCCATCGGGCCCGGTCTCTATGGTGAACTCGGCGCGGCCCCTGTTGAGGCTGGGCGAAAGGACGGGTATCTTCAGGCGCTGGCACTCGGCGACCGCGGAGTTGATGCGGTCGTTGTGTCCGACGTATGAGTTGAGCAGGGACACCATGTATTCGGAGGTGTAGTTCGCCTTGAGATAAGCGGTCCAGTAGGAGATCAGCCCGTAGCTGACGCTGTGCGCCTTGTTGAAGGCGTATCCGGCGAACGGCTCGACGAGAGCGAACACCTTGTCCGCAAGCTCCTGGTCGAAGCCCTGGTCGAGCGCGCCCTCGATGAACTTCTCCTTCTCCTGCGCCATTATCGCGGGGATCTTCTTGCCCATCGCCTTGCGAACGATGTCCGCCTCGCCGAGCGTGTACCCGGCGAATGTCCTGGCTATGTGAAGCACCTGGTCCTGATAGACGATGACGCCGTAGGTCTCTTCGAGTATCTCCTCGAGAGCGGGGTGCAGGTATGACACCGCTCTCCGCCCGTGCTTGGCGTCAATGAACGTGGAGATGTGTTCCATAGGCCCCGGACGGTAGAGAGCGATCATGGCGGCCACGTCTGCGAGGGCGTTGGGCTTGAGCTCCTTGATGTAGCGCGTCATCCCGCCGCCTTCCAACTGGAACACGCCGGCGGTATCGCCGCGAGAGAGCAGATCGAAGGTCTTGGCGTCGTCGAGGGGGATGTCCACCAGGTCGAAATGTATGCCGTGCCTCTCAGCTATCAGGTCGCGGGCCTTGGCGAGCACCGTCAGGTTCACGAGGCCGAGGAAGTCCAGCTTGAGCAGTCCCAGCGCGGCGACCGGCTCCATCGCGTACTGGGTGGTAGTGGCGACCGAGCCGCTGTCGTCCGCCTTCTGGGGACGCTGCAACGGCACTATCTCGTCGAGGGGCTGCTGGGATATGACGACGCCGGCGGCATGGGTGCTGGAGTGGCGGGTGACGCCTTCCAGTCCCTGGGCGGTCTCGACCAGGTTGCGGATAGCGTCGTCGGACTCGATTGCCTCGGCAAGTTCGGATTCGGGGTCCTCTTTGGCGTCATCCAGGGTGATGCCGAGCCTGGTGGGAATCATGCGGGCGACGCGGTCAACGTCGCCGTAGGTCATGCCGAGGGCGCGACCGACATCCCGAATCGCGGCGCGCGCGCCGAGCGTGCCGAACGTTATGATGTGGGCGACGTGTTCGCGTCCGTACTTCTGCACGACGTAGTTGATGACCTCTTCGCGCCGGTCGTCCTGGAAGTCCATGTCTATGTCGGGCATTTCCTTGCGTTCCAGGTTGAGGAAACGCTCGAAGACGAGCCGGTACGGAAGTGGGTTCACGTTCGTAACGCCCAGGCAGAAGAGCGTCAGGCTGGCGGCGGCGCTGCCGCGCACAGCGAAGAAGATGTCGTTCTCGCGCACGAAACGGGCGATGTCCCACACGACCAGGAAGTAGTTGTCGAAGCTGGTCTGTCGTATGACTTCGAGTTCGTATTCGAGTCGCTTCTTCTCTTCCTCGCCCGCGTTGGGGAGCCGGCGTTTCAGCCCATCCCAGCACAGGTTGGACAGGTACTCGAACGGGGTGACGCCGTCGGGGACGGTGTACTGGGGCAGCCGGAGCTGCGTGAAGTCAATGTCCAGGTCGCACATCTCGGCGATCTTCTGGGTGTTGGAGACCGCATCGGGGAGGTCCCGGAACAGCTCCTCCATTTCGCCCGGACTCGTCAGGTAGTACGAGTTTTCCTCCATGCGGAGGCGTTTTTCGTCCTGGACGTTCGTGTTGGTGTGGATGCAGATGAGGATGTCCTGGAGGCGCGCCTCATGCTTGTGGATATAGTGGGAGTCGTTGGTGGCGACGACGGGGATGTCGAGGTCGCGGTGTATGTCAAGCAGGCCGTTGTTTATCTGGGGCAGTTCGGGAACGTCGCCGTGGCGCATGAATTCCAGGTAGTAGTCGCCGAACACCTCTCTGTACCAACTGGCGGTGGCGCGGGCTTCGTCCATGCGTCCCTGGGTTATGAGTGAGGGAACTTCACCGCTGGGGCAGCCGGACATGACTATCAGGCCCTCGTGGTGGCGTTCGAGTATCTCGCGGTCCACCCGGGGCTTGTAGTAGAAGCCCTCTAGGTGGGACATGGTTATGAGCTTGGCGAGGTTCTGGTAGCCCGTGTTGTTCTTGGCGAGAACGGTCATGTGATAGGGGCTGCGCTCGTTGGGGTTGCGCTCGTGCCTGCTGCCCGGCGCGACGTACATCTCGCAGCCGACGATGGGGCGGATGCCCTCGGACTTGGCCTTGCGATAGAAGTCTATCGCGCCGTACATGCCGCCATGGTCGGTAATGGCCAGGCTGTCCATTCCAAGCTCTTTGGCACGAGCGACCAAGGGGTCCAGCCTGCTGAGGCCGTCGAGCATGGAGAACTCGGTGTGAACGTGGAGGTGGCTGAACACGGTTACGCTCCATCGGGCGGGTTACAGACGTTCCGGCGGATTCAATTGTCTCAGCCAATTATAACACCGCGCCCACTACCTGTTCGCAAGGCGCGGGGCTGCGGATTTGGGCCGGTTTGGGCCGATTTCGAGGCTGGCCTATAGTCTCACAGGCTGCTTTATTGCAGCGGAGCGACGCTGAAGATGACGTGGAAGGGCATACAGTAGATGATGACCGAGCCGAAGGACTCCAGGTCGGCGTCGGGGGGCAGTTCGTAGTTCTGGTTGCCGCGATTGCCCTTGAGCTTTTCGATGTGGAGATACCCGGCTTCATTCAACTCCGCCTTGTTCTGCGGGTCGGGATGGGTGGACAGAAGGACGCGCAGGTCGGGGCCGTTGGTTACGTCGAGGTTCTCGAAGCGGAGAGCGCCGCTGCCGTCGGGCAGCCTGTAAATCGTCGCAGTGCCGCTGCCCTTGTGGAAGCTGTCGGCGTCTCTGAACATACCGGAGGCGATCTTCTCGGCCTGGGCCATCTCATCGGGCATCATCTCCATCTCTTCCATGTCCACCTTGGCCATGCCCTGCATGATGTCCTCGGCCTCGGTCTGGGTCATTCCGACGGGCATGTCGGCGGTGGCCGAGAATGGGAACTCCTCCTCGACAGTGGTGTTGAGGAAGAGCGGGGACAGCAGCCACCAGCCGAAGGCAATACCCACGATCACAACTATAGCTGCGGCTCCTATGAGTGTCTTCTTCAAAGTCATGGCGTCAACTCCATGGGGGCTATTCAGGCTGACAAACCGTTCATTTCTTCAGTACGTTCAGTAGGCTGTACTGATATTATTCATAAGTCATTGTTTATATTACTTGATTTGCTGCTGGTGGACCCAACAGGTGGCTGCTGGTAGTCTGCTGGTGTCCGGTGCAGGTGAACGGCCACCTGCATTTCACCTGTATTAACCAGTATTTGTAGCTAGGGACGAGTTTTTCTTCCCTGAGCGAGTCGTCATTGATAAGTTTCTGTTTATGCCTGCTTTGGCGTAGGTCGTATGTTTCATGCCGTGATTATAGCAAATCATGGAAGAGATTGTGCAGTGATTTCGGGGACGATGTTCTTGGCGCATGGCGGCTGTGGTCAGAGGAGGATGCACGTCATCGGAATCCAGACTTGGGCTCAGGCCAACGCTAACTGGATCTCGATGGAGTGAGTACCATGTGGGAAATCTCGCAAGGCTTCGGACAGAGTTCGGGGGATGGTTTACATTATGTGAGTTATGTGAAATATGTAGCTGAACTAGGAGGCTGGAGTACGTTCAACACGTTCAGATCGGCGGTCTCATGAAGATCTAGTGTGATTCTCCAGGCCCTCAACTAGGGCTTCAGCTAACCTTCGTTGGAAGCTTATGTACGAACGTAACGAGTCTGGACCTATCGTCGTGCTCCCCGCTCTATGAGCAATCTGATTTCGTGTTTCAATAATCTCATTAAGTTCGTTCCTCGCCCGAGAAGCCACCGCCTCTTGCCCGCTAAGATGCGGCCATATAATGAGCAACGGAGCCGGATCGACTATAGTCCATATATTTGCGATTCCGAGGCGGCTGAACAAATTTTGTAATATGCCGGGTCTCAGATTACGGTCATTTAATACTATCGCCTCTCCATTAAGGACATAAAGAGTAACCCCATCCTGACAACCCTTAAGGTTTGTTACAAATTGCCGCAATTCAAAATCTGTGAATCTATCACTAAAGATGCCATCGCGAGTGATAGCAACTCCAGTTTGGCGTTCATTAGATAACCGTATGGCATACGGCAAGTCCGCATATGCAGGTATAATAGTTGGTAAGTCCTCGACATATCTGATCATTACATCTGCAATGAATTGTTCGAATGCCGCGGTGAGTACTAGTACAGATCCGTCGAGGCTTGGCTGCATACCGGCCTGACCAATCTGCCTTATTAGCTGTCGAAGGGCCTCCGCCGCAGGATCTAGACTTTCTGATGTTTGTGAACCGATTCGAACTAAGCTGTCTCGGAGGTCGACAGTACCTTCGATAGAGGATACTCGATTGTGAAATTGTCTGAGTGCAGCACGCATTATAGTGGACTGAAGTAGCTTTCTAAGCTCCAGTTACGTTCTCAATCAAATATTCTATGCGGCTGGAACGTTCCAATGTAGCTTCTCGGGTGTTAGCCCTACCAGTGACAAGTTCATAGAACTCAGGGTTGTCTAATTCAGCTTGCAACATATCCCTAATCTGTGCTGCACAAGATTCAATCCTATCAGACTGATCCAATTTTCGGATCAGAGCTACCATTATCCCATCGAAAAGAGGGGCGGAAAGGCGACCAGGCTCTGAGGAAACGCTAGGCAGTCTGAACGTATCATTACCGCCAATGACATAAGCCAGACGGAGGGCCAGTAAGAATTGATTCTTTAGATGAGTGAGTTCCGAGTCACTGCATTCCGAGTACTTCGCCATTGAGTCATCCAGTGTGCGCTTCATCCCGCCAGCCACGTTACATGGGTCCTTCAGCGCGAAGACTCGCAAGACTAATTCGACATCCCTCATACTACGATACCATGCATTTCGGAGAAGTTTTTCGCTGGGTTCGGTCATTTCATCAGGCTCAAAGGCGGGGATGTTCCACATGGTTGTGAACAATTCATGCCTCGATAATTCGAGTAGTAAACTGTTGAATTTTCCGGCATGAACGCAGTTTCTAACTTCTTGAGCGTTTAGTCGTACTCCTCCTGTATTTAACCGCTCGAATACATGCCTTCGCAGTTGTGCAATTGCTTCTGGGGAAGGAGCACTTTCTTTCAGTAGTATGATGGCGGAAAGAGATCTTCGCTCAAGACCGGCTCTAATTTGTCGCGGGAGATCAGTGAAGCGCTTACCATTAAGACTGGTTAGCATTTCGAGTTGCCGAAGGGGGAATTTATTGTTGAAGTAATCAAAAATAGCCGTGACTCGCTGTTGCCCATCCATCACCTCATATCGGGCGAAGTCATTTTCATATAGGAACACTGGTGGCACGGGAATATTTATCAGAAAAGATTCAATCAGTCTGGACCGCCTTACGTTATCCCAACGGGCGCGCCGTTGGTAGTATGGCGCAATCTCCAGTGACCTGTGAGTAGCAAACATATCAATGAGATTTGGTAGTAGGAAATCATTCCTTTGAACAATAACCTGTAATGCAGCTTCACGGAACTCTTGCTCCGACTCAGTGGGAAGGGAACCCTCAGCCTCATCGACATCATCGAAGCTGTCAGACAGTTGATCTTCCGCCTCTGTAGCCAGCTCCGCTTCGGCGATGATACTTTCCAAAACAAATGAACTAACCATGTCGATGCCTCAAATTCAGTTTGCTAGATATTCTAACATGGATATACCGTCACGGTTGCACCAAATTATGTACAGCCTCGGGAGTTCATCATTTCAAGCCATCTCTTGAGTCAGACTAGATGAATCACACTTAGTGTCCAGGTCCGTGATGCATCTGGGCAATATTGCTGAGCAACAACAAATGTCGTGGGACATTTAATAGGTAAAATGCCCCGTTCCATAAGGGTTGTCATAGCTGAATGCAACCCTTGATCTTGTCAGCCTACCATCCATTTTAGGCAATTGCTCAGAGAGAACGTATTTTCTGTCTAAAGCCTGGAACAAGTGTGTTATTAGAGAAATGTAAAATTCACAGATGACTTGAGGATTCAAATAGGAAAGCCTAGCCTATTGAAAGCTCCTCCGGAAAGGCTTAGAGGGCTAGAGTGACGATTTTGGAGTTGTGAATTTTTCTGTCCCGGGTGGCTAATGGGATGAGAACGTGGGTGTCAAGATTCAGCATCCGTGGCGTCCCAGCGAATTCCAGTCGTGAAGATGTCGCCCTTGGTCGTGATCTTTTGACTGAGGCTGCCTATTAGATCGGAGTCATTGTCGCCGTATGGAATGACACGCGCGACCGGCTTGCCTCTCTTTTGGTGACTATCAACCCTTCCGGCTCAAGATGGTTCAGTGAGGGAACTACATTAGTCTGCCGAAGCGGGGTATGTCTCCGGCTAGGGGCTTGAGGTATTGGATGAAGGCGTCGGTGACGAAGTTGTTGGAGGGGGAGAGGTATTCTTTGGGCATGGGGCGGACTTTTCCGCCGACCTGATCGAGGGGGGCGAATCCGGTCCGGCAGTTGTACGCGGGGCCGTCCTCACGCTCGAGGGTGACTATCACGTCGCGGATACCCTCGCGGGCGGCAGTGACTGCGGCTCTGCCAACCATCTCGGCTTCGCTTACGTCGGACTCAGAGGCGGCCCAGACGAGGGAGCGCTGGATGGTGCCGGGCTTTTCGTAGCGCGCTCGGACTCCGAGAGAGCGGCTGACGAGCGCGGCGAGGTAGCGGGCAGGGCCGTCGTAGTATTCGTGCCCGAAGTCGTCCACGAACCAGGGCTCGGCCCCAGCGCCGATAACGCCGTCCGCAGTGCGGGTGTTCTCTGAGACTACGGCGACGGCGTATCCGTACCTGGTGAATGCGTCCTGTATGTCGGCGACGAACTGGTCTTCGTCCACCAGCGTCTCGGGCACGCACACTAGATGGGGCGGGTCGCGCTCGTCGCGCCTGGCGAGAGCGGACGCGGCGGCGAGCCACCCGGCGTCGCGTCCCATGACCTCGAATATGGTTATGGGGGAGGCGCCGGTGAGCGCCTCGGCGTCGAGGCCGGAGCCGACGACGGCGGTGGCGATGAACCGCGCCGCGCTGCCGTAGCCGGGACAGTGGTCGGTCAGGACGAGATCGTTGTCAATCGTCTTGGGGACGTTTATCACGGAGAGGTCGTAGCCTATCTCGTCGGCCCGCGCCTGGAGCGTGTGGCCGGTCTCGGCAGAGTCGTTGCCGCCTATGATGAACCAGTAGCGGATGCCGAGCCTGTCGAGGTACTCGAAGACAGGTCCTACATCGTCGTCCCTGAGACGGCGGCGGGTGGAGCCTATGGCGGCTCCGGGGGCGTCGGCAACGCTCGTCCAGACGTCGTGCGGCACTTGGGACAGGTTGACGGCGCGATTCTGGAGTATTCCCTCCAGTCCGTTGGGCGCGCCGTACAGCGTTCCCTGTCCCGTTCTGGCAAATTCGGATGCGATACCGTACAGGCTGCGGTTGAGTACGTGGGTACACCCGCCCGACTGCATTACCAGGGCGGAGTTCACGTTCCCATCTTGAGAGCGAGGTCCTCGAAGTCGGTGGCTACGACGTCAATCCAGTCCTCGGGCGAGGTGTCTATCTCGCGGCGGGGGCCGTGTTCGAGCGGGCGCGGGACGAACGCCGTCCTGAGTCCCTGGGCTTGCGCGGCCTTGAGGTCGTTCTTGTGCGCGGCGGTCATCATCACCTCGGACGGTTCGAGTCCGAGAATGTCGGCGGACATGAGATAGGTCTCCGGGTCGGGCTTGTAGTGATGAGCGAGTTCGGCGGAGAGGATGCAGTCCCAGGGCAGTCCGGCCCACTTGGCCATGTTGGTCAGCAGCGCGACGTTGCCGTTGGACAGGGTGGCTATGACGTAGCGCTTCTTGAGTCGGGTGAGTCCGGGAGGAGAGTCGGGCCAGGCGTCGAGCCTGTGCCAAGCCTTGTTGAAGTCGCGCTTTTCGTCCTCGGTCAGTCCCTCGATGCCGTACTTGACGAGCAGTTCGTCGAGTATCATGCGGTGCAGGTCGTCAATCCGGGTCCAGGGTAGTTCGCCCGTCCTGACCTTGTTCATGGATGGGCCGTAGCCGGAGCGCCAGGCGTCGGCGAACTCCAGCCAGTCCACACCGGTGATGCCCTTGCGCTTGGCGAGTTCCTTGCCCTCGCGGGCAATGCTCATGCGCCAGTCCACCACTGTGCCGAACACGTCGAAGACGAGCGCTTTTACTTCGTTGATTAGCATATTGGCCTCCGTGGTGAGTTTACACCACACTACCGTCGGTTAATCTTCCGCCGAATCCTGTCCAGCCACGAAGGGTCGTCCTCGATTGGCTCTCCGCGCCACTTCTTCTGCACCTTGGGCGGTCTTACGAGCACCATCCCGTAGCCAATGATGAACATGAGCAGGCCGGCCCAGCCCAGCCATCCGGCGACTCCGCCCACGAAGGGCCTTACAAGCAGGACGGAAAGGATCAGCACAAACCCGACCAGCATCACTCGTCCGGGAGAAATAGACCAGAACCGGCCCCCCAGAGACTGCTTGACGTACATCCAGATCAGCTTGAAGAAGCCGATTCCGTTGTTCGAGGATGAGGACTTAGACTGTCGCCCACCGCCACCGATGTCGCCCGCATTCTGAAGGATCTCCTCGATTTCGCGCTGGTACTTGCTCGACATCTCAAAGCCCCCTCACTGCGCCATTCCTGACTCGAATCCTAAACAACAGTCTAAACGGTGTCAAGGCGGGATTGATAAGTGAACCTGTATCAGTTTGGTCGGTAGGGAAGTCACCCCCATCCTAACCTTCCCCCATCAAGGGGGAAGGGAATTTTCTTGCCACAGGCAACACCGACTAAATTGGTACAGCAT
>DAOULF010000278.1:0-3268 GCA_034420555.1 Dehalococcoidia bacterium | reverse complement strand
ATTGACTGCCTTCCGAGTACTAAGCCCCCGTCGTTAAAATCCCCTCTCCCCTTGGGCTTGCAGTGGTATGAAAACGTGCAAACTGACCGTGCAAAAGTCCCCTCTCCCCTTGGGAGAGGGCTAGGGTGAGGGTATTGCCGCCACTTACACTATCCCCCTAAATACAGCCGCGCTATTTCAGGATTGTCCAGCAACGCGGGGCCTCTGTCCTCAAGCCTGTTCTCCCCCGACGACAGCACATATCCCCTGTCCGACATACTCAGAGCCTCCCGCGCGTTCTGCTCGACCAGCAGTATGGACACGCCCATCGCGTTCACGCTCCGTATCCGCTCGAACACCGAACCCATCATCAGCGGAGACAGCCCCGCCGATGGCTCGTCCAGCAGCAGCGTCACGGGGTCCAGCATCAGCGCGCGCGCTATCGCCAGCATCTGGCGCTGTCCCCCGGAAAGGCTTCCGGCGTTCCGATTCGGGCGGTCGGCGAGGTCCGGGAATATCTCGAACATCTCCTCGATTCTCGCTCGGTAGTCGTCCTTGCGTATGAACGCGCCCATATCCAGGTTCTCTCGTATCGTCAGCGATGGAAAGACGTTCGCCGTCTGCGGAACGTAGCACAACCCATATCTCACTATCCGCTCCGGCGGGAAGTTGGATATATCCTCGCCCTTGAAACTCACGCTGCCCGATCCCACGTTCACGAGTCCCACTATGGATTTCATGAGCGTGGACTTGCCGCATCCGTTGGGGCCGATGATAGTAACGATCTCTCCGGCGTCCACGGTTATGGACACGCCATGCAGGATTTCGGTCTCCCCGTATCCCGCAACTATATCTCGCGCCTCAAGCAGGGCCACCTATCACCCCTCCCAGGTACACTTCCAGGACCTGCGGGTCGCTCTGAACTTCGCCCGGAGTCCCCTCCGCTATTACTGCCCCGTTCGCCATCACGATCACCGGGTCGCACAGCCTCGCCACCAGTTCCATGTCGTGCTCGATGAGCAGGAAGGTAACGCCCCGTTCGTTGCACGCCCGACGGATGTCCGCCGCCAGATCGCCCAGCAGCGTCCGGTTCACTCCCGCCGCCGGCTCGTCCAGCAGCACCATCTTCGGCTCCGCCATCAGCGTTCTCGCAAGTTCCAGCAGCTTCTTCTGCCCGGTGGAAAGGTTCCCCGCGTACTCGTCCGCCAGGTGCGAGAGCCTGACGAATTCCAGCGTCTCCATCGCCCGCGCCTCTATTTCGCGTTCCTCGCGGGAAACGCGCCATGGCGTCAGCCAAGACGCCCACAGACGCTCTCCCGTCTGCCGCGCCGGGACCACCATCAGGTTCTCGAGGACCGTCATCCCCTTCATCTCCCTCGGAATTTGGAACGTGCGCATCAGCCCGCGCGCGAACGTCTGGTGCATCTTCGACCCCTGGATCTCCTCCCCGTCGAATATGATCCGACCTCCGGAGAGAGGGATAGCGCCCGAAACCAGGTTGAACAGCGTGGTCTTGCCCGCGCCGTTCGGCCCGATCAGCCCAGTTATTGTGCCGCGCGTCACATCCAGGCTGCAATTGTCAACGGCCCGGACGCCGCCAAAGTCCTTGACCGCATCCCGCACCTGGAGAAGTGGCATTGATTCTGTCAAACGACGCTCCGACGAGATACTTCGCGCCTGTGTCAGGACGCCAAGCCAGTATATAACATCGCCTCAAGCGTGGTGACAGCAATGGATTCTACTCTAGCCGGGGAGAGAAATGGCGGACAGGGTGGGATTCGAACCCACGAGAGCCTGTCTAAGACCCTACGCCCTTAGCAGGGGCGCGCCTTCAGCCGCTCGGCCACCTGTCCATAGCGTCCGGCTCGACCGACATTTCGGCCCGATCCGGGAATTGCAGTACAAATACTGTACATTAGACCGATACTCAGCGGCAAGTATTCGTTATTCGCCCATTCACAATTTACTTGTTGCGGGATAGAATATCGAACATAGCTAACGGAAATCAGATCTGCGAGGAGTGTCCGAGGTGGAGAAACGAGCAATCAGGGGCCATGCGTCCCAGGTAATGGTAGAGCAACTGGCCGCGTCCGGCGTCAAGTACGTATTCAACAACTCCGGCTCACGCGAGGCGCTGTTCTTCGACACGCTGCACGCCCACCCGGACATCCACGGAATACTGGGGTTGCACGAAGGCTCCGTGACCGCAATGGCCGGCGGTTACACCCAGGTCAACGCCGACCCCGGGGTCATGGTCGTTCACCTCGGAGCCGGACTTGCCCAGAGCATGGGCCAGCTCATCAACGTCTGGTGGGGCGGCCTTCCGGTCGTGGTGATAACATTCGCCGGGGATACCGGCAGCTTCGCGGACAGGATAAGCCTCGATCTCAGCCACAGCTTCGGGCCAACGTCCATCGTCGCGCCCATGACCAAGGAGAACTGGACGGTCGTCGAACCGCAGGGCTTGCCCGCCGCCATAGAGCGCGCGTTGCGAGTTGCTGCCACACCCCCGGTCGGGCCCGTCCATCTCGCCGTTTACGACAGTATGCTCGGCCCCGCGCCGGTGGATACCGAGATAATCGAGGGCGATATACCGGAGGTCAGGGCGGGCTATCCGTCCGACGATGACATGGAGCGAGTCGCGCTCGCGCTGCACGAAGCCGAGCGTCCGCTCATATACGCGGGCGACGGCATCTGGAAGAGCGGAGCCGAGGCCGCCGTTACGCAGATAGCCGAGACCTTCGGCGCGGCGGTCGCCACCGGCATGAACGATCTGCGCGGCGTCCCCATCAAGCATCCGCAGCACGTCGGATACTTCCCGCGCGCGGTCGAAGCGCTTCAGCCCGATCTGATCCTCTCGATAGGTTCAAGGCACGGTGGCGCAGGTACGGCGTCCGACTACGACGGTTTCGGCGGTAACGCCCGTCTCATCGCCATAGGCGCGGACGTGGAGAACCTGAAGAATATGCCCGGCCTGGACCTCGCCATACTCGCCGACGAACGCCGCGCGATGGAACGCCTGGCCGCGCTTGTGCAGAGTGAGACGACTCCGGAGCGCTACGACGACCGCCGTCAGTGGGCGCGGGAGAACTCGGTCTCGCTCAGGAACGAACGCCGCGCCGCGCTGGGCAGACCCGCCCAGCAGGGTCGCGTCCGAGCGTTGCCCATCATAGAGGCGCTGGACGAGGAATTGGAGAGGTTGGGTGGCGGCATCGTCACCACTGAGCAGTTCGCCGTACCCCAGGACGTGGTAGCCGGAGACAACGGCCCGGGCAACAATATGTACTTA
>DAOULF010000277.1:0-15656 GCA_034420555.1 Dehalococcoidia bacterium | reverse complement strand
TCCTACCACTCTGATGTACTGGGGCGCCTGGGTTTCTCCGTCGGGCAATGGCATACCGTCCGTTTCGGGGTAGATTATGGCTGCCGGGGCTTGGGTGACCATGGCTTCTCCTTACTGGAAGCAATTATATCACAGAGATGGTCGAGCTCCCTCACCGGCCAAGCTGATACGCAGGACAATCGCAGCTAATTCGCGCATACGCTACGGCGCAAATGTTCTGCCATGTGCTATCATCAATGCTGCTATCATCAGTGCTATGAACAGGAGACCTATGCAACCATCTCCCGGAGAACAGGCATCTTGACGACGCCGTCCAACACTCAAAAGGACATGGGCGTCTTCAGGCTCGCGCTGCGCAGGCTGAGGTCGGAGTGGCGGCTGATGTCGAGCGTGTTCATCGGCATCGTGATAGCCACCGTGCTCATGTCGGCGGCTCCTGCGTACCTGGACGCGCTGGAACGGCAGAGCGTCAACAGTGCGGTGAGAACGGCGGTCGAGAGGTCTGGGGATACCTTCTTCGACATCGTGGTGGACTTCGACTTCATTCCGCTGGAGTCGGAGGAGATCCAGAGCGCGCAGGCGACCCAGACCAAGGTCGTAACCGGCAACATGGGCCCGATATACGAGGGCACCCGCAGCTATCTCAGGACGCCATACTACTCGATGACGCTGCCTGCCAGGGCGTCGGCGACGCTGGCCGCGCAGGAAGGGCCGCCGGAGGAGAGTGAAGAGCCGCCGCTGCCCTTCGAGACGGGTTTCGCGCACTACCTCGAGGGACTGGAAGAGAAGGTGACCTTCCTGGAGGGTGGACCGGCCAGCGACGTAGTTCTCAGAGGCCCGCAGGGGCCGCTCGTGGAAGCCACGCTGAGCGCGCGGACTGCGAACGCCTTCGGCGGGCTGAAGCCCGGGGACGTTCTGGTGTTCGCTCCGTCGGTGGACTCCCCGATAAAGGTGTCTGCCAGGATCACGGGGCTGGTCGAGGCCACCTACTGGTCCGACCCTTACTGGCGGGACGACTTTGAGTCTTTCCTGTTCCCGCGTATGCCCACGGAGGACGGGGTGGTAACGCCGTCCTCACCGCCACTGCTGGGAATCTTCGTCGGGCTGACCGCGCTGACCGAGGGAATAGGCGGATCGTTCCCGGGCGCGACGGTTGACGCCGTCTGGTACAACGACGTTGACCCGGAGATACTGAGAACATGGTCGAAGGGCGAGATGAGGTCGCGCCTGGACGCGCTGGACGACGAGATGTCCATAGCGCTGCCCACCTCCTCGGTGTTCGGCGGAATCGGCATCATGCTGGCGCGGTTCGAAAGGGAGAGCTTTCTGACCAGCGTTCCGCTGCTGCTGCTCATGACCGTGCTGGGCATAGCGGTCTTCTACTTTCTGTTCATGATCGTCTCCTATCTCATCCCCAATCGCGAGAGCGACGTGGCGCTGTTCAGAAGCCGGGGAACGAGCACCTGGCGGCTTCTGAGGCTGTACATGGCCGAGGGCATTATCCTGACGGTGATCGCCGCCGCGATAGCGCCGCTAATCGCGCTGCCGCTCGTGTGGCTCGCGGGCCTGCTCCCCTACTTCTGGCATATAACGGACGGCAGGCCGCTCCCTGTTCATATCGGGTGGATACCGTTCGCGGCGGCGGGGCTGTCGGGCGTGATGTGTCTCGCCGTGTTCGTCATTCCGGGCGTGCTTGGCGCAAGGGCCGGTCTCTCCATCCACAGGCTCAGGTCGTCGCGCCCGCCACAGGTCCCGATACTTCAGCGCTACTATATTGACGTCATGTTCCTGGCGGTGGGCGGCGTTCTGTTCTGGGAACTCCAGGCGCGGGGCGAACTGGTGTCGGGCAGCCTGTTCGGACAGCCGGACGTGAACGAGGCGCTGCTGATTGCCCCTGTGCTGTTCCTGGTAACCGTGGGGATGCTGTTCTTCCGCGTCTTCCCCATGTTCATCAGGTATATCAGCGGGGAGTCCATGAGGCTGGTGGATATGGCCGCGTGGGTGACGGTCGCTGTTCTCGCGGCATCCATAGGCGTGACCGACTTTCGCGCCGGCGACCAGACGGGATGGATTCCGTCGGTTGCCATACTCGGTGGATTTGGAGCGGCATACTGGCTGACCCGCAGAGGCTCAGGTTGGAAATACAGAGTCGTGTGGACCATCGTCCAGGCGGCGTTCGTTGGATGGTTCTTCTACGTGAGGCCGCCCGACCCGGACGCGCCCGCGGCGGTGTTCGCGGGCTCAATCGCGCTCGCGACGCTTGTGCCGGCGCAGGGCCTGTTCTACTTTCTGTCCGTATTCGTGCGGCGCGCGCCTGTCTGGGTTTCGATGACCCTGTGGCACATGGCGCGCAACCCGATGCAATACTCGTGGCTGGTTCTTCTGCTGGTACTTTCGGGAGGCATAGGGATACTGGCGACGACGGTCGGGGCCACGCTGGACCGCAGCTACGAGGAGAGAATCCGCTACAACACCGGGACCGACATTCGTATATACAGCCTCCCGCCATACGTGGGCCGTAGGGACGGCAGCCTGGAAGAAACTTATATGCGAGCGTATGGAGTCGAGTCTGCCTCGCCCGCTCTGAGAGGCGGTGGACACGTAGGAACGGGCGGAGCCGGGCCTACATTCTCCTACCTTGCGGTGGATACGCAGAGCTTCGACCCATGGTACAGGGGCGACTTCTCGGAGAGGGAGTTGTCCGAGATCCTGGATGACCTGAAGGTGGAGGACCCGGTACAGACAACCGCGATCCCCGAAGGCGCGGAGAGAATCCAGATGTGGGTGAATCCGGCCAGCTACTATCCCCTGATGTTCCTATGGATGGTGGTGGAGGACGCCAACGGCAAGATGGACACGCTGACCCTGGGCGAGATGAACTCGCAGGGCTGGAACCTGAAAGGGGCCGACCTGCCCGACGACCTCGTGCATCCCCTGGAGATAGTGGCTATACAGCTAAACGAGCCCGGATTCGGCTCGACCGGAACGGCGGGCAACATCGTTTTCGACGACCTGCACGCGGTGATGGCGGGAACAGGGGAGAGAGTAACGATTGACGGATTCGAAAGCTCGCTCGAATGGGTATCAATCGCGACAAGCCCGGTCGAAAGGGACGAGGTATCCGGGGTTACGGACATAGTCTATTCGGGCAACAGGTCGCTCCGCTTCACGTTCAGCAAAGATTCGAACAATAACCTGCGCGGCTTCTACAAGACGGGCGGCCACGGGTATATTCCGGCTGCCGTGAGTCGCTCCTTCGCGGAGTCCACCGGGGCGTGGGAAAACATGGGCATCATCGTCAACCTTCCGGGCGGTCTTGTCCCTGTGGTGGTTGTGGACATCCTGGAGTATTTTCCAACGGTAGCGCCGCAGGGCCTGGGATTCATGGTCTTCGACCTGGATACGCTCCTTGAGTACATAGACCCGCTGAACTCGAGAGGACAGGTGCCGGTCAACGAACTGTTCCTCGACGTGCGGGACGGAAGCGGCATAGCCGCCCTCGAAGAGGTGGAGGACCTGATCGGCTACCAGGGGAAGGCGATAGGGGTGGAAGCGTCCCTGGCGGCGCAGGACGCTGACCCGCTCATATCCGCGGGGTGGCGGACAATGGTACTGGTGGCGATGGCGGTGATACTGTTCATTGCCAGCTTGGGGTATATCGTCTATCTGCTGGCATTCACCGACCGGAGCGTCAGCGAGATGGCGTCTCTTAGGTCTCTTGGGTTCAACCGGGCGCAGACGATTGGCCTGATCGCGCTGGAGCACATTCTCATAGCGTTCGTTGGTCTCGGACTCGGCGCCTGGGCCGGATACCAGATGAGCCGGATGATGGTCTCCGCGGTGGCTGTCACCGAGGGCGGAGGCCATATTCTGCCGCCGTACATCCTGACGACGAACTGGCTGTACATGGGGCCGCTGTACCTGGCAATGATCGCGGTATTCGCGGCGTCGCTGCTGACGCTGGGCCGCCGCACGCTGTCCATTGACCTGAGAAGGCTGTCCCGTATGGAAGGGTAGCGTCCACCTAGACGGCATGGGATAATGAGATAGCGCAGTGGCCAGGACGATTCCGGAGCGCGAAGATATATGACGCCAGGGGCAAGACGATGAGCGACGAACAGAGACACCTGCACCCTTCCAGGGTCAATCACAAAAGACCGAAGTGGCTTGAGGAAATAAGCAGCCCAAAAGAGGAAGAGGCGATCCGTAAGAAAGCGGAGGAAATTCGCAATCGTCCCGAGCCTCCGCCTACGTTGGAAGAGGTCAGGGCCATGATGGATGAGGCGTTTGGAGGTCGCACACTGAAAGAGGTAATGCGCGAGCTCGATGCCAGGGAAGACTTATCCGACCCCTCATCGTAGTGACCGTAGGCGGTCGAGAGTGTTATTCGACTGTGGATTAAGCGTGGAGATTCCATAGACTTCGCACGCAGCAATAAGTTCGCGGTCTGCGCTAACCATGTAAATGTCCTGTGAGGACAGACTGCTGGCTATCAAGGTGGATATGAAGTGCATGGCGTCCAACGAGCGTAGGGAGTATTCTCTGGCTATTGTGATTCCTCTATCAATCAACTCATTCTGAACAGGTATGAGAGTGAAACCGTAGTCAGGTATGTCCTGGGTGAATTGGTCCAGTATGTTTTCGTAAGCCTGTTGAGTTAAAACACGTCCATTCAAAAGCCGGGTTGCGGTAGAGTTCACTTCCAAGAGCGTCAGATATGATGCCGTCAACTCGTCCGAGTCTGTCAGTCCATCGAAGAGTTCTCTGACTACGTTCGATCCAGGCTCAGAGATATACCGTTTCATCAATGCCGAGGTGTCGAGGTAGTAGATCGGCAACGGCTTAGCCCTTTCGCTATATTTTTGTCGGGCTGTAGGCGGGGAGTGTAATATACCATCTGTGGTTTTGAAGGATTAGGAGAAAGCCGGAGATTCTTGAACGTGGCGTCAAGGTAATTGGCGGCAGCGATTAGGTTGACGCTATACTGTCTCTAGCTGATAGTAGGGTAGCGTAGCGAGCAATGATAAGGTGCAAGCAGACGACGCCAGGGGCGAGACGATGAGCGACAAACAGAGACATCTGCACCCTTCCAGGGTCAATCACAAAAGACCGAAGTGGCTGGAGGAACTGAGCAGCCCGGAAATGGAAGAGTACATCCGCAAGGAAGCCGAGCGAATCCGCAATAGCCCTGAACCAGTCCCCACCTTGGAGGAAGTCAGGGCGATATTGGATAGGGCGCTGGGCGACCGTACCACGGCAGATTTGATAGATGAGATCAGGGGTAAGCCGTTTCCTGACCGGTCACTCGATTCATCGGAATGTACGTAGGCGCACAAGAGCGTCATCCGCCATTGGATCGAGTATAAGCATTCCGTACCTATCACACGCCTCGACTATCTTGCGGTCTGCGCTCACCATATAGAGTTCCTGGCTACTCGATAATCCGCTGCTGGCGATTGCGGAGGCAAAGTGCAAAGCATCCAGCGCGCGCAGGGAGTATCCTCTGACTATACCTATTGCTTCGGAGAACAATTCATTCGGAACGGACATAACTGTGAAGCCATAGTAATCTATGTCCTGAGTGAATCGCTCTAGTATCCTTTGATACTCCCCTCGGTCCATTTGGCGCGATTCTAACAGGCGCGCCAGCGCAGAGTTCATCTCCAACACCGTCAACTGAGATGTTGCCAGCGCATCCGAGTCCCCCAGACCGTCAAAGAGTTCCGCAACTACATCTGATCCGGCCTCAGTCCAGTATCTTTTCATCAATGCTGAGGTGTCGAGGTAGTAGATTGGCACGAGTTACCCTCCCGTTAAGGGAAATTGGGTTGAGAGTGTACCAGACCATCGCGTCGGGGCCGCCGCTTGTCAGGGTTTCGCGCAGACTCTAAACTGGCAGGCGTGAAACTTCATGCTTCGTAATGTTCTGAGAATACTGTCCGCGTGGCCGATGGTGCTGAAACGCAGCCTGGCGAACTGGCGGCTGCTGTCTTCGGTGGTAGTGGGGGTGGTGCTGGCGTCCGCGATCATGGCGGGTACGGTCATCTACTTCGACTCGCTGCGCGACATCGCGCTGGACGCCGCGCTCGCGGACAGGGAGCCGCTGGACCTGGACATCTTCGCCAAGGTGACGAGGGGGCCCACGACTCCTAATTCCTATTCACTCGCGCGCAACTACGTGGAAGGCGTGTACAGAGAGAGCGTCGGCTGGTTCATCGAAGACACGCTGCATGGCGGCAGGTCCGCGACGTTCTTCCTCACGCCTTCGGGTGAGGAGACGGAGGCAGGCGGCGACAACGCGCGGAGCTATTTCCTATTCCTGCCGGGGATAGAGGACAAGATCACCATACTCCCCGGCGGACGAATGCCTCAGCCGCTGCTGGACCCGGACGTGCGAGGTCGCCAGGCTCCTGCCGCGGCAGCGGTCCCAAGCGACGCGCCGGTCGAATCCGCGCTGCGGGGCGACCCCGTCAGCATGGAGGCGATAGTCCCCGAGGAGGCCGCGCTCGACTTCGGACTGGAGGTCGGCGATACGCTGTCGGCAGTGCCATACTGGCAGGACGCTACGCCGTATATGTCGGTCACCGTCACCGGCCTGTACACCAGGAACGATCCCAAAGACCTGATCTGGCAGCTGAACGACAGGACGTTCCACTCGTTCACGTCCGGCAACTTCTCGACCGTGCCGTTCCTGGTATCCCAGGACACGTTCCTGCGCGGGGTCGGCAAGGCGTTCCCGGACATGGACAGCACATACGGCTGGCTGCTGCTGGTCGAACCGGACAGGCTGTCCTCTATCAACGCGACGGACGCGCTTCACTCCATAACCGGAATAAAGCGGAGTCTGGCGAGCGTGTTCACGTCGTTCAGACAGACCACCGACCTCGACGACGCGCTGCGAGACTACGACCAGAGGCTGCTATTCAGCAAGCTCCAGATGTTCGTGGTGCTGATTCTCATAGCGGTGGTGGTGCTATACTACGTGGTCACGCTATCGTCGCTTGTGGCGGAGCAGCGCAGAACCGAGATACACCTCCTCCAGGGACGGGGGGCTACCGAGCGGCAGGTGCTGACGGTGTTCGTCCTGGAGGGCGCGACAATCGCTATTCTGGCCATAGTGATAGCGCCGTTCCTGGCGGGTCTCGCGATAAGCCTGCTGGGGTACACGCCGGCGTTCTCGGACCTGAGCGGGGGCGAGCGTCTTTCGATCAACCTGACGCGAGGCGCGTTCATAATGAGCGCGATTGGCGGACTTCTGAGCTTCGGCGCGCTGATGATACCCGCGTTCGCGTCGTCGCGGTCTTCGATTTCGAGGGACAGGCAGGAGACGGCGCGACCGTCGCCGCTGTCGTTCTTCCAGCGATACTACCTGGACGTGATGCTGCTGGTACTCGGCATCGTGTTGTTCAGGCAGCTCACCGAGCAGGGATCGCTGGCCGCGCGGAACCTGCTGGGAGAGGTGGCGGTGAACCAACTGCTGCTCGCGGTGCCGGGCATAACCCTGATAGCTGCGGCGATGGTGCTGCTGAGGCTGTTCCCGGTGGTGATGAGTCTTGCCAGCCGCGTACTCGCGCCGCGTCTGCCGCCCGGCGTGGTCCTGGGACTGTGGCAGATGGCGCGAAACCCGACACACTACTCCCGGCTGGCGCTCCTGCTGATACTTATGGCGGGACTGGGGATCTTCGCCGCGAGCTTCGGGGGGACGCTCCAGCGCAGTTTCACGGAGCGGGCGCTCTACTCGGCGGGCGCCGATATACGGCTGGCGAATGTGTCCGTGAACAATACCGGCTTCACGAAGCCGCTCGTGGAACCATACGACAGGATCGAGGATGTCGAAGGCGTCTCCCCGGTCTTGCGTGGAAGAGGTTCGGTGCTGTCCATCAGGTTCGGCAACACGTCCTACGACATGCTGGCAGTGGACCCGGACCGGCTCTCGGAGGTGGCGTGGTACAGGGAGGACTTCTCGGAAGACCCGCTGCCGGAGGTCATGGCAAAGCTGACGGGAAATGAGATACCGCTTGGGATCACGCTGCCTGAGCGCGCCAACGCCGTCCAGGTACTGGTGAAGGCGGACAGGCCGCATCCGACTGTGGGAATGGCCGTCCGGGTGCGGGATGCGAACGGTAGATACTTCACATACGGGCTGGGGCGTCTGGAATCGAGCACCTGGCGGCTGTACAGCGCGGAGCTCAGGGACAATCGAGAGCGGAGGTTCAGCCTGCTGCCCAAGCGTCCGTTCACGCTGATGTCCATCGTACTGGGCGAGACGGACTTCGAGAACTCGCTCGCGCCCGGCTCGATCCTGATAGACACGGTGCGCGTGCGCATGTCCAACGGCGAGATCCAGACCGTGGACAAGTTCAAGGACGTCGCCGGATGGCACGCGCTGAGAGAGGCGGGGAACACGGCGAAGGACAGGGTGCGGTTGTCTGAGGTGTCTGCGCGAGGAGACGGGTCCCTGATGTTCGCCTGGCAGGGCGGGAGCGCGTTCGTCTCGCGGGGCATATTCGCGGGGGACAACCCGGAGCCTGTGCCCGTGGTCGCGAGCGAGTCGCTCGCGCGGGAGTTCGGCTTCGCGGAGGGCGACGAGTTCCTGGCATCGGTAAACGGGCGGCGGATCGACGTGGTCCTGGCGGACACGGTGGCCTTCTTCCCGACGCTGGACAGCTACAACGACAAGTTCCTGATAGCGGACCTGGAGTCGGTGCTCACATACGCGAACCTGGGGATGTCGCGGTCGGAGATAACTCCGAACGAGATATGGCTCAGCACGGAACTGACGGGTGAGGACAGGGCCGACCTCGTGGAGCTCTTCGAGTCCGACAGGCCCTTCCCGGTAAGCAGGGTGATAGACACTGAGGCCAACCTGGAGCAGGCGCAGATTGACCCGCTGGTTCTGGCGGGCTGGCGCGCGCTGCTGCTCATAGCGTTCGGCGCGATCCTGATACTTAGCAGCCTGGGCTTCCTGGTACACGCCTATATATCGTTCAGGAACCGTGAGCTCCAGTTCGCGCTGATGCGGACGATGGGCTTTTCCACACGGCAACTCGTGTCGCTGATGTGGGTGGAGCAGGCGCTGGTGATCGGGGTGGGGATGGCGCTCGGGACATGGATGGGCGGTCGGCTGGGGGCGAGCATAATGCCCTTCCTGGGGTACGACGACCGCGGCGCCCAGGTGCTTCCGCCATTCGTGATCGAGGTGGGCTGGCAGAACCTGCTCGTGACCTACGTGGCGATGGCGGGGATATTCACGGTCATCATCCTGGGGGTAATCTGGTTCATCCGCCGGATGTCGCTGAGTCGCGTTCTTAGACTGGGCGACGGATAGGATATATCCTCGTAGCGCTAAGGGTCCTGGTAGAACCCGGAATTGAGAAAGCCGCCGTCTATGGGAATCCCAACTCCATTGATGTAGCGTGCCTCATCGCTGCACAGATACAGGACTAGCTCAGCGACCTCTTCCGGCAGCACCTCGCGCTTGATTGGGAACCGCTTCAGTCTCTGTTCCCTGAGTTCCGGCTCCCTCTTGTACACCATCTCGGTCATGGGCGTTATCGCGACGCCCGGGCAGACCGCGTTGACGTTTATCCCGTACCGAGCCCACTCAAGGCCAAGCTGTCCGGCAAAGTTGATGAGCGCCGCCTTCGCCGGGCCGTATGCGCCTCGTTCCGGCACCGGCGCAGTCGCCGCCACCGACGACATCAGCACGACGCTGCCGCCGTCTCCCTGCTCGACCATCTGCCTGCCCGCCTCCCGGCACAACAGAAACGCCCCCGTAAGGTGCGCGTCGAGGGAAAGGTTCCACTGATCGAGCGACATATCGAGCACGGGCGCCTTGATGTTCGTGCCCGCGCAATGCACCAGGTAGTCCACACGTCCAAGCTGGCCCACGACCGTCCGTATAGCGTTGACCACGGATGCCTCGTCGGTAACTTCGACCTGCACCGCAATCGCCCTGCCACCCTCCGATGCGATTGACCGCGCCACCTCGGACGCCGCATCCGCGTTCAGGTCCGTCACCGCGACCGCCGCGCCACGCATCGAGAACCTGCGGCATATCTCGGACCCCAGGCCACCCGCGCCACCACTGACCACAGCTACCTTGTTTTCCATCTTCTTCTCCGGGCAGGGCAAATCGCATCTAAACTTGGGGCCTGGGAATAAATTCAGTTTATATGTCGGACAGAGAACCAGATTTCTAAGACAGGCTACCAGGTCAGGTTGGAAACTGGTCGAAAACTGGTACCAGTTTTTTGTGAGAAACTGGTTGAAACTGGTCTGTTTCAACCAGTTTAGGCCAGTTTTCGCCGATCATGGAAAGTTTCTGGTGCAGCGGGACGTCCGGCATATATTCGCGCTTATGGTTCTCTCTCCTACCGTGTGTTCTTCTGTGGGTCCGTTGAACATGAAGATGATAGCATATAGAAGAACATTTGCACCATAGAGTGTACGCAAATCAGATGCGATTGCCCTGCCGCCGTTCACTCAGCGTTGACACACTTTCCCAGCGCCCGTAGCATGGTCGGAGTTGCTGAGCAGGATGGTCGTCAAGATGGACTATGGAATAGGCATCCCGTCGTATATAGAGGCATGGCGCGAGGTGAAAGCAGCCGAGGAAGCGGGCTTCACGCACGCCTGGCTCTTCGATTCGCAGCTTATCTACTCCGACGTGTGGGCTACGATGGCGCTGGCCGCCCAGCACACTTCGCGCATCAAGCTCGGGACGCTGGTGGCGATACCGAGCAACAGGCTTGCGCCCGTGACCGCCGCTGCCGCGGCGTCCATCAACAGGCTCGCGCCCGGCAGGGTGATAGTCGGACTCGGCACCGGCTACACGGGCCGGAACACGATGGGCCTTCCCGCGCTGACGATGGCCCGGTTCGAGGAGTACGCGCTCCAGGCCAAGGGGCTGCTCGCCGGAGAAGACGTGCTGATGCGAGAGGGAAGCCGGGAGCGGTGGATACGGCTTATCCACTCCAGGGCCAACTCCGGACGCGACGAGTTCTTCAACCTCGAAGACCCTATCCCCGTGATGCTTGCCGCCAACGGCCCGCGTGGTCAGAAGATTACCGGAGAGGTATCCGACGGCTGGATAACGACCGCCAGAAGCGCGTCTGTCCCCGAAGGACTGCCCAGGGTGATGGCGGCCGCGGAAGCCACCGGCAACAGCTTCGACGAGTTCGGCGGACACGGGGCCAAGCCATACGTGACGGTGCTCACGTCCGCGTGCGTTCTCAGAGAGGGCGAGTCGCTGTCGAGCGAGCGGGTTATCAGGAACGTGGGGCCGACACTGGTCCCGGGCATCCACGCGATGTGGGAGCGCGACTACGGCCCCGGCTCCAACCTGGGAATGAGCAATCCGGGCCTCGCGGAAGAGTACGACCGGTACGTCCGCGAATACGGGAACAGTCGCCCGAACCCCACGCCGGAGGACAGGCGATACCTCGACGTTCACGAGGGCCACTACGTCTATCTGAAAGATGGAGAAGAGCGGTTCGTCTCCCCGGAAATGGTCGGTCGCACGCTGACCGGCACGGCGGACGAGATAATCCAAAAGCTGGACGACCTGGAGGCAATCGGCGTCAACAACGTAGCGCTCGCGGCGGTTGACCGGCAGGCGGCGCGCGAGTTGATTTCGGACTTCGGCGAGCAGGTAATCAGGGGCCGCGAATGATTAGGCCGTGTTGACATTTACCGTCATTTGTATGTTAAAAGTCCCCTCTCCCTTGATGGGCTCACAAGGGTAGGCAAACTTGCAACCAGCTACGAATACCGATCAACAGACCCCCTCTCCCTCTGGGAGAGGGTTGGGGTGAGGGTGAAATGCCTACCCCTCTCAGCCCTTGATGGGAGAGGGCTAGGGTGAGGGTGAATTGCGATTCAGTCATTCCCGTGAAAACGGGAATCCAGAAGTTTGGGGTATAGCTGATGTTGCTATCGCTATGATCGTTTAGAGGGCTGAATCATCAAATGTCAACAGAACCTAGTTCCTTCCCAGGGTCTTTCGGTTATTTCCCGATACCACTTCTGTCGTTCACCCTGAGCCTGTCGAAGGGCCGCCCGTTCATGGTTCGTCCTGAGCCCGTCGAAGGGTCACCACGAACGTAATTGGTTGATAATCGAAAGGCCCTGAGTTCCTTCCCCCTCGATAGGCTCACAGGGGTGGTAAAGTCCAGCGCAATCGCATCTAGATTCTTTAGTGTCAAACGCGAAGCTAAACCACAACTGATTGCCCCCCCCCCCGAAATGGCAAGTGTCCGATAAGCGGAGGGCATCTTCAAAGCTAACAGCAGATAAGTGCGATTGCCCTGTCGGGGGACGGCCTGAGCCATCTTATTCAGGAGGCGGTGAATTCTGACAGCCCACGTCGGGCTGCCCCGGGTTCAGCAGATCACCACAGTCAGGCCGTGTCCTGGGTGTCCGAGTTGGTGTCGGCGTATTCGTCGGCGTCGGCGTAGCCGTCGCCGTGGGAGTCGGTGTATAGGTCGGGGTGGGAGTGGGCGTTGGTGTGTAAGTCGGCGTTGGCGTCTTGGTAGGCCGGGGCGTGTAGGTCGGTGTGGGAGTTATAGTGGGTGTCGGAGTTATTGCGGGAGTGTTGGTCGGCGTGGGCGTCATGGTGGCGTTCGGCCTGGGGGTTCCGACCGGCATTCGGGCGTTGGTCGTTCCTGACCACCACACCTTGGTCGAGCATTTCCATGTTCCGTGGGCTCCGAACGGCCTGAAGTACGGGTAGCCGCAAGCCATGTGCCAACCCCTCTCGGCGGGGCGGTACTCCAGGCTCACAGTAAGCGAGGCCCCGGAAGGGGGCATTGCCTTGTGAAGTCCCGTATTCTCGGTCACCCGCTCATCCTTGAGAAATCGCCAGCCGGGGCGATTGGCCGCAGGATTCCAGACCCAGACCGACATATTATGGAGACTCTCGCCCCAGGCTTCGTCCTTCCATGTGAATTCGAGGCTTGAGCCGTTGGAGGACTCGTCGAAATCGCTGAGCTGCCCCTGTTTATATAGCCTGATGACGCGCTTGGTATCCTCGATGTCCGGCCCAAAGATATCGTCGCAATGCGATACCATGTTGTTTACTTTTATCATACCGTCCATGATCGTCTTTTCGCTTACGCAGAGGTTTGAGGACGTGAGGTCGTACCTATCGTTTAGTCCATAGACATGACCGACCTCGTGCGCGATGACCGATTGCCTGGCCTTGCCCTTCCAGGCGCTGGTCGCGGTTGCCCGCCTGACGCAGATTTCCGCTTGGCTAGTGAATCTGGCGCCTCTGTCAGTATTCTGTATGAATTTTCTGGGGTGGAAATGTCCCGGCGCGCCATCAAGGCAGTTTCCCTCGTAGAACCTTACGTTCCAGTCCGAGCCCGTGGTCTCGGTCCACTCGAGATTGGAGGTACTGTCCCGCTCCCATTTCGCGAGAACCGTCTCCACGTCGCTCTTCATGTTCGGCTGATCGACCTTGTAGCGAAGGATGCCGTCATCAACCGTCCAGGTGTAAAAGATGTAGTTGCGGTAGTCGCCGTCCGTAATGCCGGTCTGAGTGTATTTCATCGCGAGAAATTCCGGCCGCTGCTGTTGCGCCAGCGCGGTTCCCGTCCAGAGTGAAAACAGGAAGAGAGCGGTCAGAAGGAGGAAGTGGCAGAGTCGGCGGATGGCTTTACTGTTCATCATCGTCATCCTGTCCGTCGTCCTCGGCGTCCGTCAGAAACTCGAACGACTCGAAGTCGGCGTCCTCGTTCCAGCCTTTCTGCCGTGTTATTACTTCCATGTCCGCTCCCACCCAGATGAACGTGGCCGGGGAGTTTCCGCGTCTCAGCTTGTACGCGGGAAACTCAGGACATCTAGGGTTTGGCTGATAACAGACCGAGCTCTCCCAGACTATACCCCCTACCCAAACGTCGTCGGGCAGCTGAAAATGTTCCAGTTTCGTCCCGTTGGTGTGAATGTACTCGGGGTCGGAGCCGTGGATTCCGTGCAGTTGTTGAATATGCATGAGTTTCATCCCCTTGGTGTGAGGGCCCATGAACTCGTCGTATGAATTGCCGTCCTCATCTGAGCCCCACTTGTTTCGCTCCGCCTCCGCAGTCGCCGCTGATTTCGCGTCCTGAGCTTTGAAGAACTCCTCAAGCTTCGGCGGATGCTTGGGCGTGGAGGTGGCCGTGGCCGAGTAGAACTGCGGGGGCTTCGGAAGCATGTCCGGCGATGGCGTTCCGATGGGCGTGGGCAGGTTGGGTGGAGGGCCGGGCGGCGTCTGGGCGGTGGTCGGATCTCCCATCATGGAGGAATATACCAGGCCGATGGTGAAGCCGATGACCACCACGGCCAGCGCCGCCAGGGACCAGAGCGCCTTCAGCAGATTCACAATCGCTTCTATCAGCATGGAGCTCATCTCCCGGAGCATTGTCGTTGGTGTGGCCAGTCAATCGGTCTTCAGCGTCAGTCTATCCACCATATAACACATATCTGCTATCGTCAATATCCAGCGCACCCACGGTAGCGTTTCCTCTTTGGTGGTCGAACTTTTGGCGCCAGACCAGAACACGAACTTTCTAAAGCTGAAACTGGGCTGTCGAATGACTATTGACTCTAATCCCCCACCTGAGAGGAAACGCTACCCGCACCCACAGAATATGAGGCAAGCGAGAAAACTATACATGCACGCTGGTCCCAGACCACCGCATCGTTGGGTATGGCGGTCTCATGAAGGCCGGTGTATTTGCCCGACCATGCGCTGACTGTTGCGGTGGCCGCGATGCCCAGCAGAATTGCGCCTTTGTTGCCCGACAACGTGGGACTACACTTTCACATCCTGATGCGCTATAATACGAACATACAAACTAATTGAGGAGTGTATCCGACCATGATTCTGAATCTCGACATACATAAGGCTCCGGTTATGCAGACCCAATATCGGAGGGACGAAAAACCCCCCCCATAGCTGACACAGGTGATTAACAGGTGGATTGCTGGTGTTCTAAACACCTGTTGCCCACCAGTCGAGCCACCTGTTGCCACCTGTCGCTTTATAAACGTAAATATATGACCAAGCGAATCCGTCCAACAAAATATGTCCGGTGCAGACTTAGCAAAAGCCCTGGGGGAAGGGACTTTTGCCTTCCCTTATGGGCCTATCAGGGGATAGAGAACTTCAGGAGAGACCGTAGATGTCAGACAAGCAACCCAACATAGTCCTGATAATGTCCGACGACCTTGGTTACGAGGTCATCGGAGCGAACGGAGGAACCTCCTACGCCACGCCGCGACTCGACCGGATGGCGCAGGAGGGAATGCGCTTCGAGGAGGCCCATGTGATGCCGCTGTGTACTCCCACGCGGATCTCACTGATGACGGGCAAGTACAACTTCCGCAACTACATCGGCTTCGGCCTGATGAAGCCCGACGAGGTCACGTTCGGCCACCTCTTTTCGGACGCCGGGTACCACACCTGCATCTCGGGCAAGTGGCAGCTCTACTCCTACAACCCGCCCGACCAGGCGCCTGAGATGCGCTCCAAGGGCCAGCGGATCGAGGACGCCGGATTCGACGAGTTCTGCGTCTGGCACGCGCACCACACAGAGGATAAGGGGTCGCGATACAAGAAACCCATCATCTACCAGAACGGCGAATACCGGGACGACACGGAGGGCAAGTAC
>DAOULF010000276.1:0-5497 GCA_034420555.1 Dehalococcoidia bacterium | reverse complement strand
AGCCTGTATCAGTTTAGTAGGCAGGGGAGTCACCCCCATCCTAGCCTTCCCCCGTCAAAGGGGGAAGGGACTTTCGCACCGTGGGCAGAGCCGACCAGGTTGATACAGGTTCGAATGCGTGGGCGGTCTTGTGATTGCGGGCGGTGGCGGCTTACACTTTAGCCAGATAGATACAGTGACATGAGGTGAGAGCGTGTCGGAATTCGTCAGACGGTTGTATTCGGCTTCGCGGGGGAGCAAGAGCCTGGTTTGCGTGGGGCTTGATCCAGACCCGGAGTTGATGCCGGTTTCGGATGTGTATGAGTTCAACAGGGCTATCGTTGACGCGACGCGGGACGTGGTTTGCGCTTACAAGCCGAATTTTCCATTCTACGAGGCGATGGGGTTGCCCGGGCTGAGGGCACTGGAGCGGACGGTGGAGCATATACGAAAAGTCGCGCCGGACGCGCTGCTGATAGCGGACTGCAAGCGGGGGGATATTGGCTCGACGAACATGATGTACGCGCGGGCGCTGTTCGATACGTGGGGTTTCGACGCGGCTACGGTGAATGCCTGGGGCGGCAGCGATTCGATGGAGCCGTACCTGGAATACAAGGACCGCGGGGTGATCGTGTGGTGCCGTTCATCTAATCCTGGGGCCGCGGAGTTCCAGGACATTCCGGTCGAGTACGAGGGGGAGCGCGTCCCTCTGTACGAATGGATGGCGGTGAAGCTGTCGGAGTGGAACGAGGCTGGGAATGTGGGAGTGGTAGCGGGCGCTACTCATCCAGATGAGTTGGGTAAAGTGCGCGGGAGGTGTCCGGGGATGCCGATGCTGGTGCCGGGAATCGGGGCGCAGGGAGGCGACCTAGAGAGTAGTCTTGTCCACGGGCTGGACTCGGATGTTCCGAACCTGGTGATAAGTTCGTCGAGGGGGATTATCTACGCATCGCGCGACCCGGAGACTTTCGCTCAGGCTGCGAGACGCGCCGCGCTTGAGTTGAGAGATTCGATCAACGAGGTCCTGACCGGCCAGGGAAGATCTTGGTAAGGCAGTATGAATTGAGGTGGGTGGTAAGGCTGAAGAAGCAGCACCCGTGCGGCGGTACGGACTGGGAGGTTGTCCGGCTGGGGGCAGACATAGGGCTGAAGTGCCTGACGTGTGAAAGGCGGGTGTTGATGCCGCGCTCGACGCTGGATAAGCGGGTGAGGGCGGTGGTTTCAGGGGAGTGAGAGCCAGAGGGAGTAAAGTTCGCGGCGGGATAGGCCGGTGGTGTTGGTGGCTTGGGCGATGGCGTCGCGGGCGGTGAGGCCGCGCTCTTTGAGGCGGGCCAGGATTTCCTTGGCGTCCTCCTCAGAGACTTGTGGCGGCAACTCGTTTGCGCCCTCTATGACCAGGGTGAATTCGCCGCGTGGTTGGGTGAAGTGGGCGATGGCTTCGGATACGCTGCCGCGAAAGACTTCTTCGTGCATCTTGGTGAGTTCTCGACAGACGGCTATGCGTCGGTCGCCGAGCGTTTCCAGGATGTCGGCGAGGGCGGCTGTGAGCCGATGTGGGGTCTCGAAGGCGATGAGAGTCCTGGGTTCGTTGGTGAGTTCGGAGAGAAACTTGACCCTGGCGGACTTTCTTGGGGGCAGGTAGCCGAGATAGGTGAATCCCTCGGCGTGGATGCCGGATACGGCGAGGGCGGTGGTCAGAGCGGACGCGCCGGGGAGGGATACTACATCGAAGCCTGCGGACGCGGCGGCTGAGATGAGCTGCTGACCAGGGTCGTTGATGGTGGGAGTGCCGGCGTCGGAGACGAGGGCGATGTCCTTTTCGGTGAGCAGGCTTAGCAGGTGTAGGGTTTTACGGGCGCGGTTGTGTTCGTGGAAAGCGGTGGTCGGGGTGGAGATAGAGTAACGCGAAAGGAGCTTGCGGGTTACGCGGGTGTCTTCGGCGGCGATCAGGTCGGCCTCTTCGAGGACGCGCAGGGCGCGCAGGGTGATGTCTTCGAGGTTGCCTATCGGGGTGGGGACTATGTAGAGGGTGGACATGAGGATATTGTACGGGGTCGGGTTGAGCAGTCAAGGCGCGTTGCCGCGCTCGCGTAGTTGGCGTACAATTCGGCGAATCATGGATAGACAGCGGCATACGGCATACAGGCAGATGCGACTGAGGCTAGTGGATTGTCGAGCGGAGAGCCCTTCGGGGTTCCCGTTTTTACGGAAATGACGACTGGGAACGCGGGAGGCGTTGATATGGTTCAGACTGTTGAGATAGAGACGAGGTTCGACAACAGGTTTACGCGGGAGTTCGGGTTCCCGAAGGGTCGCGCGGCGACGAAGGTGGTGGACTTTCTGGATGACCGGGTGCGCGAGTTCATACAGCAGTCACCGTTCATGGTGATGGCGACGAGCGCGGTGGACGGCACTTGCGACGCCTCGCCCAAGGGAGGAAAGCCCGGCTGGGTGAAGATCCTCGACAACCGCACGCTTCTGATACCGGACGTGGCGGGGAATAAGCTGTTCCAGTCTTATCAGAATATGCACGAGAATCCGAACATCGCGCTTATTTTCTTCATTCCGGGCGTGCCGGAGACGGTGCGCGTGAACGGCAGGGTGAGGATCGTGGACAGGGCGGCGCTGGATGATATGCAGGTCGAACTAGAAGTGTTCGAGCCCGATGAGAACGCGAAGATACTCCAGGGGGTCGTGGTGGAGATAGGGGAGGCGTACGGGCACTGTCCGAGGGCGCTGAACTTTTCCAGGCTATGGAAGTCGGGGTAGCTTTGGGATTCCCGCGTTCGGAGACCTTAGCGAAACCTAGGCTACTCTGATTTGAAGAGCTAAGTGGGCGGGATAGTCGCCTGCATTCGCCGCCTCACCACCCCTGGATGCCCGCTTTCGCGGGCATGACGAAGAACAGCAGTGAAAACTAACACACAGACGTGGAGTTGAACATGAGCGCGGGTGCGCTGTCGGACATACGGGTTGTGGAGTATAGCGTCGGACACGCGGGGTCAATGTGCGGCAAGGCGTTTGCCGATCTGGGCGCGGACGTGGTGAAGGTGGAGCCACCCGGTGGAGATCCGATGCGATGGGTGGGGCCTTTTCCGAACGACGTGGCGGACCCGGAGTCGTCGGGGCTGTTCATGTACCTGAATGCGAACAAGCGGGGCGTGACTCTGGACATCCTCGATAATGGCGATAGACGACGCTTGTACGAGCTAATATCCGGCGCCGATATTTTCGTTACAGACGTTCAGCCCGCTCGGGCAAGAGAACTTGGAATAGACTCGCACACAGTGGGCGAATTCGACTCCCGTTTGATCAGGGTGTATGTAACTCCGTTCGGCAATACGGGGCCTTACAGGGACTGGAAGGGGACGGACCTGATCGCGTGGCACATGGGTGGGATGGGCTGGGAGAGTCCGGCGATGTTCGTTACAGACCTGGAGCGCCACATCCCCCTGAGAGCTCGGGGAAACCAGTCTATGTATCTCGCGGGGTGGGTTGCGGCGGCGGGCGCGATGTGTGCGTTGTTCCACAGGGAGAAGTATGGGTTGGGGCAGGAAGTTGACGTATCGGCGATGGATGCGGTGAGCAGTCACATACGCGGCAACTTCGCTATGTTCTCTTACGATATTTCGCAGATGCCGGAGGCGCGGGAGAAAAATATGTTCCCGTGGATATGGGAATGCGAGGACGGGTACGCCACCGCGACCTTCATCATGGACCACTGGTGGGAGTCTCTCAAGGCGTTGATGGGCAACCCGGAGTGGGCGGAGAAGGAGGAGTATGACACGCTTGGGGGTCGCAGGGAGGGAATTGACGAAGTAGAGAGGGGTGTCGCAGCGTGGGTAAAGGGTTTCAAGAGGCACGACCTCTACGAGTTGCTTCAGTCGCGTGGGATACCCTGTTTCCCTGTTCAGAGTGTGGATGAGATCGTGAGATCAGCGCACTATAAGGAGCGAGGGTTCTTCGTTTCCCAGGATGGACGTAACGGACACGGCAAGATCGTGCAGCCGGGCCCGTCAATTCGACTTTCGGCGACGCCGTGGGAGTTGCGGAGACCCGCTCCCAGTCTTGGGCAGGATGGCATGGATAGCGTGTGGCCTTCCATAAGAAGCGTCGTGCCAGGTCAGAAAGTGGGAGCGGTCGCGCGCAACAGGCCACTGGAGGGTGTGAGGATATTGGACTTCGGCTGGATTCTGTCAGTGCCGTACGCGGGCGGATGGCTGGGGTCGCTGGGGGCGGAGGTCATCCGGGTGGAGTCGAATGCGCGGCTGGAGATGGGTCGGAGCGGTTTGGGCGGTGGCGCGGACGGCGTAGCGGGGACGAATCGCTCAGCCGTGTGGAATTGCCTGAGTCACAGCAAGCGGGGAGTGACGCTGAACATACGCGACCCGGAGGCTCAGGAACTGGTCAGGGAGATAGTGGCGGTGAGCGACGTGGTGATGGAGAACTTTTCGACCGGGGTTCTGGACAGGCTGGGATTGGGCTACGGCGATCTGCGAAAGGTGAAGCCGGACATCATTGTGTTGAGCGGTTCGTCAATGGGAACGTTCGGGCCTGACCGCGAGGCGACGGGCTTCGGGCCCAACGTGTGCTCGTATGCGGGTCAGCCGTCGGTTACGGGGTATGAAGGGGGCAGACCGCAGAACCTTGGAGGTAACTGGCCGGACTATCTTGTAGGGACGATGATGGTCCACTCAGTTCTGAGCGCGCTGTGGCACAGGCGCAAGACGGGCGAGGGACAGCGCATCGAGGCGGCGATGGCCGAGGTGGTGAGCAGTATGTTACCGGAGGCGTTTCTAGACTACACGATGAATGGTCGGGTGGCAGAGCGGATTGGGAACCGAGACCCGGATATGGCTCCGCACAATGTGTACCGGTGCGCAGGCGAGGACCAGTGGGTAGCAATCGCGGTACAGTCGAACGAAGAGTGGGGGAGGCTGTGCAGGATCATGGGACACGGGGAGTTGGCTTCGGACGCGCGATTCTCGGATGTCCAGGCTCGTAAGGGGAATGAGGATGAACTGGACGGTATAGTGTCGGAATGGACAGTCCGGATGTCTCCGATGGAGGTGACGGAACTTCTCCAGGCTGAGGTCATAGCGGCGGGGCCGATCATGGACGCGGTGGCGCTTCTGGGGGACCCGCACTTCAGAGAGCGGGGGACCATAGTCGAGATGGAACATACGGAGGTAGGGACGCGCGAGGTGGCGGGACTACCGATAAAGTTCAGCGATATAGAGAGGCCGGCGTACTATTCGGCTCCGCTGCTGGGGGAGCATAACGATGCGGTGGTCGGGGGTCTGCTGGGGCATGGGGATGCGGAGGTGGAGTTACTGAAACGGTCGAAGGCTATATACTGAACCAGTTCATCTATTCCTCCCGAGTGGAGGAATCACCCTCACCCAGAGGGAGCTGAGAGGGGTAGGCATTGAAGTTGGATTGGCGGAGTCACCCCCATCCTAACCTTCCCCCATCAAGGGGGAAGGGACTTTTACCTACCCTTGTGAGCCCTGAGGGA
>DAOULF010000275.1:0-9236 GCA_034420555.1 Dehalococcoidia bacterium | reverse complement strand
CTGGAAGCGGTGCCCTATGACCACTGGGACACCAATTCGAAGGTTGACCGGATTGTGTTCAAGGAAGTTGGCGAGCAGAACACGCAGATCGCGCTGATGGAAACGGGTGAGGTTGACGCCGCGCCCATCCTGCTCAGGAGCGTTCCCCGTATGCTCGAGGGTGGATTCGCCATTCAGGACAACGGACTAGCAGGCCAGGCATCGGTCTCGTTCTCGGGTAACCTGTGGGAGACCGAGCACGTGCTGTTCGGCACTCCGCTGGACACCGCCGCTGTTTACATGAGAGACCTGCCCTGGATTAGCAACCCCAATCCCAACGATGGCGGCGCCTGCCCGGACGGATGCTCGGACTTCGAGGAAGGCGTGCTTGTACGCAACGCGCTCGCCAGGGCCATCAACAGGGAAGAGATCAACGAATTCCTGCTGAACGGCATTGGACATCCGATATACCTGAACGCTTTCAGCCCGAACAACCCGAACTGGCAGTCCAAGTGGGAGTACGAGTACGACCCCATGAAGGCTTCTGACCTCCTGGCCCAGGCAGGCTATCCGAACGGCTTCGAGATGCCTCTGTACGCGCCGAACCCCGGCGGATACCAGGAACTCGCCGACGCGATAGCCGGATACTGGGAAGAGATTGGCGTGAGGACGGCAGTGCAGAAGTACGCCTACTCGGTGTATCGCCCGACCATCGTGGCCCGCGCGACGACGATGCCGTGGGTAACTGAGTGCGACGACGGCAAGAGCTCCTGGCCCTGGGAGTGGCCGAAGTCAGCCGACCATACGTCCCTGACTCGCGGCGGCTTCGGCTGCGGCCTTGAGATCAAGAAGTCGGCGGATACCTGGGTTGCTGTCGCGGCTGAGCCTGACCCGGCGAAGCAGATAGAGTTGAACAACGAGCTGGCAGATTACCTGTTCGAGACCGCTCCGAGCTTCGGCGTGGTTGGAGTTCCGGCTCCCATCACGTACAACCCGAACAAGATTGCTTCTTGGCCGATGGACCCCGCGCTGTTCTCCAAGTGGAACAACCCCGAGTCAATCGTGCCCGTGGGCAGAGAGTAAGTAGCCAATTCTGGGCGACGACAAAGATAGTCGTCGCCCAGATTGCATAAGTCGTCAAATCTATGAAGCAATGGCCTGCCGGATTTTCCAGTCGGGGATGACGGTCAGGCCATTCCGAACCTTTCTCCAAGATGTAGAATATTCGATATTGTTTTTGTCACAGCTATCGAACGCTCAAGTTCAGAGACCAGACACTGAGAGAAAGAAAGTCCAGATATGTCATCCTTCCTGATTCGTCGAGTAGCCTTCGTGTTTGTCTCGCTCATTGGAGCGACGGCGATTGTTTTCGCGCTGTCCAGGATGGCGGGCGACCCTATCCTGCTCTATGCCAAGCCCTACGGTTATGGTGACACGGAAGAGTATCTGAACAATCTTCGCGCACACCTGGGGTTGGACCAGCCTCTCGTAGTGCAGTATGTGAAATGGGTATGGCAGTTGGCGCAGGGTGACCTGGGCCTTACACTACTGTCCCGGCGCCCGGTGATTGACGTCATCGGGGAAAAGATATGGAACACATTCCAGCTAGCGTTCACGGGGTGGCTCTTCGCCACCGTATTGGGGGTGCCGCTCGGGGTGCTGTCCGCGGTCAAACGCGGGACTTACTGGGATTATCTGGGGAGAGGATTCGCGCTGTTCGGACAAGCGCTGCCGGCCTTCTGGGTCGGCGTGATGCTGGTACTGATATTCGCGATTGTGCTTCCCCGGGCAGGATTTGAATTTCTCCAACTCCCGGCGGCGTTCAAAGCTCCAACAGATGACCAACACGGATTCCATCCTGAGTACTTCATATTGCCCACAATCACCATAGGATGGGGCGCGGCAGCGGGTTACCTGCGCATCACGCGCTCGGCGATGCTGGAAGTGATGGATTCAGAATTCGTGAAGTTGGCGCGAGCGAAAGGCGCGAGCAACAGTTCGGTCATATGGAAGCACGCTTTCAAGAACGCGCTGATTCCGCCCCTGACTGTATCGGCTCTGCTGCTGGCTGGCCTGATGAACGGCGCGGTGGTAGCGGAAGTGGTGTTCGCGTGGCCCGGGCTTGGAAGGATAGCGCTGGTGGAGGCGGTGAACAACAACGACTTCCCGCTGCTGACGGGGGCTATCTTCATATTTACCATCATCTACCTGATTATGAACTTCGTGGCGGACATACTGTACGCGTGGGCTGACCCGCGGATACGATATTCGTAGTGATAGGATGTGAGGTTTCACCCTCACCCCAGCCCTCTCCCATCAAGGGAGAGGGGGATTTAAGGGAATAGTAGAGGTTCCACCCATACTCCCATATGGGGGTACGGGGCAGGCTCTAAATATCTCCCATCGAGGGAGATAGGAATTTTAAGAACAGACGAGGTTTCACCCTCACCCATCAAGGGAGAGGGGATATACAAGAGTAGAATCAAGAGGCCAGGCGGGATAATGAACGAAGGCATAGCATTCGAGGCCCAACTCGAGCAGCGGCAGCGCAACCGATTCTTGCAGGCGTGGGGCGTGTTCCGCAGATGGCCGATCATTCCAATGTTTATTCTTGCCGTCATGGGTATCTTCGCCGTCTTCGCCCCCTTACTCGCGCCGAATGACCCGCTCAAGCAGTCTCTCCCGCTTCAGTATGTGCCGCCAATATGGGCGACAGAGGAGCGAGCGGACCGCCTGGAAGGCCGGGTGGACAACAGTTTCCAGTATTTTCTGGGCACCGACAACCTGGGCCGGGACATATTCAGCCGGATCATATACGGCGCGCGCATATCCCTGATGGTCGCTCTAATTTCGCTGGCGAGCGGGATTCTGGTCGGCTCCACACTGGGGCTGATAGGAGGGTGGTATGGGGGGATAGTTGACGAACTTGTGGCGCGCCTGGTGGACATCTGGTATGCGCTGCCCTTCCTGTTGGTCGCGCTGGTGGTGGTAATCGTGCTTGGGCAGACGCTGGTGGTGATGATGTTCGTTCTTGCGCTCACCGCGTGGAGCCCGTTCGTCCGCAATGTGCGCGCGGAGGTGCTGTCTCTGAAGGAGAGGGACTATGTGGCTCTGGCCAAGGTCGCTGGCGCGTCGCCTTTCTACATCATGTACAAGCACATACTTCCCGGCGTGATAAATACCATCGTGGTCATCGCTACACTGAACGTCGGCGGGCTAATTCTCGCGGAGGCAACTCTTACCTTCCTCGGCGCCGGTCTTCCGTCGAACATACCGGCATGGGGCCTGATGGTGGGTGAAGGCCAGGGCGATTTGCGGCTGGCGTGGTGGATTTCCTTCTGGCCCGGCCTGGCCATATTCCTGACGGTGATGTCGCTGAACTTCACAGGGGACTGGCTGCGGGACCACCTGGACCCGCGACTGAGGCAGACATAGAAGAGGGACCGCGCCCGAATCCTGACGCCTGGGGAGGAATCTTTTGCCATCCGTAGGCCTTGCATGGTTTCTCTTCAGAAGCTGCGCGGGAGTGTTCTTCTCGTGCCTGCTGGGTTTCGTAAGCTGGGTGCTGGTGCGGTTCATCATGCACTCGTTCTTCCTGGTAACCCCGCTGTTCAATGAAGTGATGAATATCTGCTCGATTGGGATAGCGGCGGGCGTAGGGGCTTCGGCGGGTTCGTGGATGCTGGAACTGAGCAGGCGGCAGTTGGCTATAAGGATTGCGCTGGGAGTACTCGCCGGGCTGTTGGGAGCGTGGCTCGGCTTCCAGTACGGCAAGGGCACGTACATAATGATCGGTATGCCAGGCATACCGGACCTCCGTGCGCTGGTGTGGGGGGCGCTGATTGGGGCGAACGCCATTCCGATACTTTTCGACCTGGTTGGGGCGGTTCGGCAGAGAAGATTTCAGAGACGTTGAGGAGTCACCCCCATCCTAACCTTCCCCCATCAAGGAGGAAGGGACTCGTTTGCCTACACCGAGCACGGTTATCGCGGGGGAGGGCGGTCTTCCCAGAGGCTGCGGGCGAAGCTCATGTGATCGGAGATGTGGGCGCTGAGGTGGTCGGCGCCGTGTTCGGACATACGTTGCGCCAGTCTCTGGAACTCTTTGGAATCCCGGGCGGGGATGTCCAGGTCCTTGGCGTTGCCTCGCACTATACGCAGTCCGTCTATCAGCTTGCGCAGCATCGAGTAGGACTCGCTTAGGCTTATGGCGAGCGTTTCGCTAAAGTGTCCCTTCCGGCGCAGGGCCTCGACCGCTTCCAGCGTGTTGGTCAGCCGTAGTTCGCAGTCAGCCCGGCCTTTTGCTATCTGCCACGCTTGCACGTAATACTCGATGTCCACTACACCGCCCTGGCTCAGCTTGGCGTTCAGGGAACCTCGCTTTACCAGTTCGCTAGCCTGTCTGCGGCGCATGTGCAGGATGTCGTCGAGATCAATAGGCCGGTGTGAATAGACGAAAGCGTCGCGGACGGACATGACCTCGCTCACGAGTCCATCATCGCCAAGCACGGGACGCATTCTGACCATCGCAAGACGCTCGAACTGGCGGGCGTCGCCGTCAGGCGAGTAGTAGCCCCCGAACGCGGCGAGCGAAGATGCTAGAGGCCCCTTGCTCCCGTAGGGTCGCAACCTCATGTCTATCTCGAATATGCCCTGCTGCCTGGTCTCCAGAACGTTCAGGAACTCCCTCACCACTTCCTCAAAGAACATGGAGTTGGGAACAGGTCCGTCTCCGTCGGTCGTGCCTTCTGAGTCATAGACGAACATCAACTCGATGTCGGAGCCGAAGCCCATATCGCGCCCGCCAAACTTGCCGAGGGCGAATATGCCCCAGCCGCAGACTGCGCCGCCGTCGCCGTGAGGAGCGCCGTGACGCTCGGACGCCAGGAGATAGCTAATCTGGAATGCCTTTCGAATGAGGGCATCGGCGACGTCGGTCAGTTCGCGCGCGAATCGTCCGAGACCCACCCTGCCCGTAATGTAGCGCAGGTCAACCCTGAACATCTCGCGGTCTTTGAAGTCGTTGAGTACCCGCGTCCGCTCTTCGTGCGTTTCGCAGGCTTCGAGATCGGAGTCAATCAGGACTTCCAGTTCTCTAAGTGAGAGGGACTTTGCCATGGACTCAGAGTCGAGCAGCACGGGAAAGAGGTTGTCGTGCTGCATCCTCAGGAAGTCTTCCCAGAGGAAGCGGCTCGTGCCCATCATCCTGGCCAGGGTCTCCATGACATCGGGGGAATCGAGGTCGTGGAGCTTGGAAGTCCAGTCGCGCATCGTGAGCATCTGGGAGGTCAGGGAGTTGAACTGGCGCAGCGCCTGCGCGGGGTCGGGCGCGACGGGCAGGTAGAATGTGAACTGCTTGATGAGCGCGGCGGCGACCCACAACTGGTTCAGCCTGTGTTCGTCCTCGATTTTGCCGCCCGACGAATCGGTAAGCCAGAAGGTGTCCTGGACGACATCGTCATCAGTGCGTATCGAGGCTCGCGCGATGTTGACGTGTATGCTGGCGAGCGCGTTGGTGAAAGAGAACAGGAATCCCGGGGTGTCTATCGAGCTAATCCTGATGAGCGTGTATCGTTCCGAAGATTCGACATCGGTGAAGATGTCTATGGGAAGCTGGTCTTCCCCACCCTGTCCGGCGTCGCGCAGGGCCTCGGCGAAACGATCAATCACGGTGGACGTGGCGGATTCGGTCCGGCCTGAAAGAGACTCTCTGACCGCGGTCCTGATGTCACGCTCGATCTCGTCCCAGCCAGGGATGCAGTCTGAACGCTCGCTGAGGTCGAAGAGCATCGCGACACGGCGCTGCGTTCCGCGCGTAGCAGGCTGGGAGCGCGCCCTTCTGCGCCTTCGCCACCCGAAATCGGACGCCGGCGGTCGCCTGGGGGACTGACGGCGCGGGGATGGCGTCGTAGGACGGGAGGCCGCGCCGATGGTAAATATGTCGGCCTGCCGGATATCCAGTCCGTTGGAGGTGAGAAGTCCGGCAACCAGCGGCAGGGCGTTGGACCTTGCATCCGTGGAGACCCCTACCCGCCAGCCCGCGCCACTCTCTTCGACGCGCATCCGGACCTCGCCATAGGTGGCTTCACCCTCTAGTATTTGGGCAATCATCGAAGCGCTCGACGAATCGAGGTCGGAGAGCGCGTCACCCCACTGGGATGTGAGGGAGTCGAGAGCGTCGGATGTAGCTTGGGATGTCATAGCCCTGTATGCCTCTCAGATCGAGAGATGCTAACGGTTTGGTCGGTAGATGGAATCACCTTCACCCCAGCCCTCTCCCTAAGGGAGACGGGGCTTTTGGAATCGTCTCGACTGAAAAGTCTGGTGAGAGTACCTATGACTATATGGTAACATCATTCAGTTCGTGTGGCATGGCATAATGAGCCAGTCAACCTGGGGTATTTCATGACCGGAATAGCGTATCTGATAGAGGCGTTCGCGGAAGGCGACCTGCTGCGCCCCCGCCCTGAGGTACGCAACCTGGTTGACTTTTCAAGGTCGGTCGCCCACCTGTGCGGCGTGGAGAGCCTCGAACTGTCGGAGAATGCGCAGGGAATCGTCAAGGCCGTAGGGGATGCGGACCACATTGTAATGGTCCTGGTGGACGGTATGGGGATGAACCTGCTGGAACGCCTTCCCGCCGACTCGTTTCTGAGAAGACACCTCTGGGAGCAGGCGCAAACGGTGTTTCCGTCCACTACGGCGGTCGCGCTTACCTCTCTTACGACGGGCGAGTGGCCGCAGGACCATGCCGTCACGGGATGGTGGACCCAGCTACCCGCGCTTGGGTCGGCGGCGACGATTCTGAGCTATACGGCGCGAAGCAACAACCAGGACCTGCTGAAGCGGGGGATTTCGCCAGAGACGACTTTTCCGGTGGAGTCGCTGTGGAAGCGTATGCCCCGGGACGCGCTGGTCGTCGTTCCGAAGGCGATAGCGGACTCGGTGTATTCCAAATACTTCTCCGGTGGACGCGAGACTATCGGATATGAATCGCTGTCGGGCGGAGTGGATTCGGTGGTGAAGCACGTTTGCGAGTCGGAGGGCAGGACTTTCAGCTACCTCTACTCGTCGCGAGTGGACAGCCAGGCGCATATGTACGGCATGACGCGACCGGAAGTCCAGCACGCTCTCAACGAGGTGGAGAGGGAGATCGAACGTCTGGCGGGCGCACTGAAGGACAAGGCCCGGATAGTGGTCACGGCGGACCACGGCTTTCTGGACGCTCCGCCGCCGAAACGCCACACGCTGAGGGTCAATCGCCAACTCCAGCCGTTCTTCAGGCTCATGCCGTCGGGCGACGCGAGGGTCATGTACCTCTATACTCTTGAATGGGCCAGAGAGCGCGTGCGGCGCTATTTCGAGCAGCGCTTCGACCAGGTATTCATGGTGGTGGACATAGAGGACGCGATCAAGATCCAGCTATTCGGGCCGACGGAGCCGACGGCAGAGACCAGAGAGCGACTGGGAGACCTGGTGGTGGTGTCTTCGGGGGAAGATGTGCTGGAGTACAACGCATCCCGGGGCTCGGGCAGAATGCTGCAACTGAACGGGCATCACTCTGGTCTGACGCCGGACGAGATGCTGATACCGCTGATTATCGTGTGAGGGCGTTTTCCGCTGCCCGGAAACATCGTGCTCCAACATCTTTGGGTTGACAGCCTATATACCCTCACCCTAGTACCATTTCCATATATTTCTGGCGTATAGCAACCAGACCCCACCCCTGGATTCCCGCTTTCGCGGGAATGACGGCTAGTGGTTGTCGTATGTCATCTTCATATAGATGTAGCACTAGCCCTCTCCCAGAGGGAGAGGGGATAAATCGGTCGGAATCCGAATATCCATCACAACTAAGTGGTCACAATAGTAGTCTAGCGCAGTCGCGGCTCACTTTCACATTCCGATTCTCACGGATTTGTGCTATAAATTTGTGATACCCTTTTGGTTTCGATCCAATTTTCGCGGAGGATGGCAATGTCCGAAACACTCAATTCCATCCAGGAACTCGGCAGGCTTGGTCAGAGCGTATGGTACGACAATATGTACCGCTCACTCATAACATCCGGCGAACTGGAGCGGCTCGTCGAGATGGGAGTGACCGGCCTGACTTCCAACCCGACCATCTTTCAGAAGGCGATTTCGTCCGGGAGCGAGTACGATGACTCGCTGGTGAAACACGCCTCGCGTGGCCTGAACCCGGAGCAGTTGTTCGAGGCTCTGGCCACAGAGGATATACGCGCGGCGGCGGACATTCTGCGGCCCGTGTATGAGCGCAGCGGCGGGTCGGACGGGTTCGCGTCGCTGGAGGTCAGTCCCCGCCTGGCGCACGATACGGACGGCACAATAGAGGCCGCGCTGAGGCTGTTCGGCGCGCTGGACAGGCCGAACGTGATGATAAAGGTCCCAGCGACGCCGGAGGGGATTCCCGCGATACGGGAACTCATAAGCGAGGGCGTGAATGTCAATGTGACGCTGATATTCTCGCTGGGCATGTATGCGCGGGTGCGGGAAGCGTATGTCGGCGGTCTGGAAGACCTAGAGGACGCAGGCGGCAACCTGGACGCGGTGTCCTCGGTGGCATCCTTCTTCGTAAGCCGGGTTGATACGGCTGTGGACGGGCTTATAGAGCAACATGGCGGCGACCTGGGGGCGCTGATGGGCAGGGCGGCGGTCGCCAACGCGAAGATCGCGTACCAGGACTTCAAGAAGACTTTCGGAACGGACAGGTTCGGTGCGCTGGCGCGCAAAGGCGCGCGTGTCCAGAAGCCGCTCTGGGCCTCGACCAGCACGAAGAATCCACTGTACAACGACGTACTATATGTCGAGACGCTGGTGGGCGCGGACACGGTGAACACCATGCCGGACGCCACTCTGGAGGCTTTCCTGGATCACGGAAAGGCGAGCAATTCGATAGAGCGGGACGTGGAAGAGTCGCGCGAGGTCATAGCGACGCTGGAAGAGAACGGCATCAGTATGGACGCGGTTACGACGAACCTTATGCACGAGGGAGTGAAGGCGTTCGCGGACTCGTTCGAGCTGCTGCTTGGAGATATAGAAGCGAAGAGAGAACGGCTCATGGCGAGCGCGGCGGCCCCGGTGGGGGTACCCGCAGACGGATCATGACGAACGTCGTCCGGGAGGCGGTCGAGCGGCTGGAGGCGGACAGGGTCGTAAGCCGTATATGGGCCGGGGACCACACGCTTTGGTCAGATAGTCCGACCGAGATCAGCGACAGGCTCGGCTGGCTGGACATT
>DAOULF010000274.1:0-7689 GCA_034420555.1 Dehalococcoidia bacterium | reverse complement strand
TTCGAACATCTCCCGTATCAGGCCCTTCAGGTAGCCGACCACCGTATCCGTTTCGACTACCACCGGCGCCAGCAGGTGCGGAGTGCCGTTATATGGCGTCGACTCCACGCGCTTGGGGTCCACCAGGAGCATACGCATCTCGGCGGGCGTCTTTTCGGTAATCAGGCAGGACACTATCGCGTTCAGACACACGCTCTTGCCGCTTCCCGTCGCTCCCGCAACCAGTAGGTGAGGCATCTTCGCCAGGTCGAACACGACCGGCTCGCCGCCGCTGCCCTGCCCGAGCGCGACCGGAAGATGCGCGCCGTCGTTCCGCAGACCCTGGAATTCCGAACTCTCCATTATGCTGCGGAGCGTCACCAGGCTGGGATTCGGGTTCGGCACCTCTATGCCGATCAGCGACTTGCCCATAGCGGGCGTCTCCAGGCGTATCGAGGGAGTCTTGAGCGCCAGAGACAGGTCCTTCTCACGCGCCAGGATGCTGTCCACCTTCACGCGTGTCTTCTCTTCGACCCGCTTGGTTACCAGACGACCCTTTTCGTCTTTCAGGGGCAGCCCTTCGTCGTCGAACTGCTTGACCGTCTTCTGCCTGCGAACCCAGCCGGGCGTAAGTCCATACATGGTGACCGTCGGGCCTGGCCGGATCTGCTCGACTCCCACCTCTATGCCGTAGTCCGCCAGCGTCTTGGTAATGGCGTCCGCGGTCGTCTGCTGCTCCTCCTCGGTTATCGAGTTGCTCGGCGCGGTGTTCAGAATCCTTATGCTCGGCTTGCGCCAGGACGCTATCACCGGCTCTTCAACCATGGTGACGGACTGGGTAGGATCGCTCTCAAACGCCCCCGCTTCATGCCCGGGGGCTGATGCTAAATCCGAGTCAGACCCTCCCCAGTATTTGTTCGCTTTGAAAGCGCCTCCTGACGGCGGCCTGGTAGGCTCCGGGATCTCAGGGTCGGGATCAAACTCCTCCATCACAACGGTCTCCGGCTCGTTGTCGGACATCATAGAAGTCGTTCCCATGATAGAACCGTCGAACGAGGCCTGATCGCTGACATCCACGAACGTAGCCGACGAATCCAGGTTGGCCAGAGAGTCGCCGACATCCGAGCCATCCTCATCTCTCGAAAATTCAACCGGCTCATCGTCGAAGTCCGGCATTAGCATATCGCCGTGGTCGGAATCGTCGTAATCGAGAAGCGGGCTGGACGATTCGCCCGCGAAAGGCGAATCGAGAGCGGCCAGCAGCGGGTCGTCACTGCTGGAGCCGTTAGACTCGAAAGACTGCTGTTCATCGGCTTCCACAACCATAGGATCAGAGTCCAGTTGCGACATGAAGAAGTCGTCCTGTCTCGAATCGCCTACTACGACGCTCCCGGAATCAGGCCCTTCCGACATGATTGCGGGATCGCTCTCCGCCGTTTCTGGGACGTTCTGAGACCCGTTAGCCATCCCTGCATGGGAATCGCTATCGAAGTCGAAATCTATGTCGTCTATATACTGGTCGTCGAACTCTTCCAAATCCGCCAATTCGGACAGCGGAGCGCCCGGCTCTTCCATCTCAGGCGTTTCCAATTCTGAGGCATCTTCGACGTCGGGCTCATCTTCCTCCGCGAGTTCGGCTGTGAGTCCCGGTTCAGTCGTGAATGCGAATACCGGCTCCGGCAGTTTGCTCAAACCGAGCGGCGCGAATGGATCGCCCTTCTCAGATGGCTGGGATTCAGTGGTCTCCGGCTCCGGGGCGGGCGGAGCAGCAAGCGCGCTCCTTATCCCGGCCTCCATCGAATCGCTCCCTTTCATGCCGTGCAGATAGTTCGCGAGCGACGGCACGGGCGCCGAATGTATCGGCATATTCCCCGGACCGAATATGTTGGGTTGAGAGCGGCCCGCGTCTGTGGACGAAGCATCCGACTCGGCGTTAGGGCGAACCCTGGAAACCTCCCTCGCCCAGATAGGCTCAGAGTTCGTGTACCAGGAACTCGGTTCGCGGCCAAATCCAGCGGGATTGCTCGACACTCCCCCGAAAGGAACTGGCGTGATTCCCGTGTCGTCTTCCTGGTCTTCGCCTTCGGAAGATTGCGACCCCACCACGAACGGCGTCGGCGCCGATTCTCGCCGCCGGTTGAACAGCGACGGCAGCGCATCGCCAACCATCCGAATTGCGGGCAGCGCAAACAGCGCTCCCGCCACGGCTACCGCAGCGAATACGCGCAGCCAGCCTCTCCAGTTCTGACTTCCGGAAATCGCGCCGCCAAGTTGGCCGCCCGGCGTCACCTCGCCGCCAAGAGCGAACCATCCCAGCAGCCCCTCGGAAGGACTCAGGAATGACAGGGCCCCAATGCCGGCTACTACGAGCGCGGCGGACCCCAGCCAGATGTCGTATCGCCTCAGCCACTCACGCCTGAAAGCCAGCGCTGCTATGAAGGCAATGACCCAGCCCGCTATCAGGACCGAACCAAAACCGACCGCGCGCAGAAGTCCCTCGCGGAAACTTCCCAGCGTGCTGAATGCTGTCCCAAATACCATGAGAGCTGCCCATGCTATGGAAGCCACAAGGCCCGCGACGAGTAGAAACAGCAAAAGCCTCTTTATCTCGCGGTGTGTAGAAGTGGATTCGGTCTCCGAACTGCTCCGGCGTAATAGCCTCATCATCTGGCGATACCCTTTCGATAGGTTGTCGAGTTACAACTTCGAGGGCGAGACTACGCCTCAGACCTGTCAAGGTCAGAGCCCGGGAATGTCGGGCTTCGTTCAGCCCGCGCCACCGGAAACATATACAACGGCAATCAGATGTGTTCGATTACCGTGAGTACCGTGGGGCGTTGCCTAGTCTCACCGTAGATGAAATCTCTGACCGACTTCGTCAGCCGTGATCTCACCTCTTCTAAATCTAAGCTCTCGCCATCCAGGTCTTCTAGTGTTGATGAAACCTTTTTAGAAATTTTTTCGGACAAAATATTAGAATCATCCCATGCAATGAAGCCAGACGACGTGATGCTGGGTTCCGACAGCAGAAGACCGGTGCGGGCGCTCAGCGTAACCGCCACGGTCACCACGCCGTTCCTGGACAGCCGCATCCGTTCTCTGAGTACCGCGCTGTCCATGTCCCACAGACGATTGCCGTCTATATAGATATAGTTCGCCCGAACCTCATCCACCACGTCCCCGCTGGACTCGTCCAGCTCCAGCACATCGCCGTCTTCCAGCACGAATATGCGCGAGCCCGGCATTCCCATGTCGGAAGCAATCGCCGCGTGCTGCACCAGGTGTCTGTACTCGCCGTGAATCGGCACGAAGTATCGAGGCTTCACTATGCTGAGCATCATCTTCAGCTCTTCTTTCGCCGCGTGACCATGCACGTGTACCAGGGATGTGCGGCTGTACCGGACATCCGCGCCCTGCTTCAACAGGTTGTCTATGGTCTTGGCCACGAGCGTCTCGTTGCCCGGGATCGGCGAAGCCGATATTACGACGGTATCGCCCGGCGCCACCTCGATGTCCCGGTGCCTCCCGTTGGCGATCCGCACCAGCGCCGACGTCGGCTCTCCCTGGCTCCCCGTCGCCACGATAACCACTTCTTCATGCGGAAGCTGCCTCGCCGCGGACAGTGGAACGACGGTGCCTTCCGGCGCTTCCAGGTAACCCATGTTCAACGCCATATTGACGTTGTTCATCATGCTCCTGCCGACCACCGTCACCTTTCTGTCGTATCTCACAGCCGCGTTTATCACCTGCTGTATTCGTGAAATGAGCGACGCGAACGTGGCGATCATCACCCTGCCCGGCGCGTCTCCGATAACCCGGTCCAGCGCGTCTCCGACAACCTGCTCCGACGCTGTGTACCCTTCCACCTCCGCGTATGTGGAGTCGGAACACAGCAGCAGCGCTCCGTCGCCCACAATGCGGCTCAGCGTCGTGAAGTCGGTCGGGTTGCCGTCCACAGGCGTGTGGTCTATCTTGAAGTCGCCGGTATGAACGACTACGCCCAGCGGCGTGGTGATCGCGATACCCATCGCGTCCGGTATCGAGTGACACACCCTGAAGAACTCGACCCTGAAGGAATCTCCCACCCTGAACGAGGTGTGGGGCTCTACTACGTTCAGGCGGGCTTCGTCCAACATCTTGCGCTCGCGCAGCTTGACCGTAATCAGTCCGTGCGTGAGCCTCGACGAGTACACCGGAACGTTGAACTCCGCCAGCAGGTACGGCAGCGCGCCTATGTGGTCCTCGTGCCCATGCGTTATCAGGACAGCCTGTATCTTCTCGCGATTCTCCCTGAGATAGGTAAAGTCGGGGATGGCGAAATCAATCCCGGGCATATCCTCTTCAGGGAACATCACGCCCGCGTCAATGACGACTATCTCGTCACCGAACTCCAGCGCCATCATGTTGCGCCCGATCTCGCCGAGACCGCCAAGGGGAATTACGCGAAGAGTTTGTTCTGACATCGGCGGCTATTCGAACATATTGAGCTGCTGCGCCGGTTGTTCCTCCGGCTCAGGCTCGCTTGTCCGCTGCTCTATCACCTGCTCGATGACGCCGGGCAGGGCCGCGAAGTCATCCTCCAGGACCGGACGCAGTCCCGGATTATGCAGCGCGGCGGCGGGATGATACATAGGAAATACCATGTACTCCCTCCACTTTCTGGGTTTGCCCCTGGACCTGCCGATAGACTGCCCCGGAAAGAACCTCGTAAATGAGAATCGCCCCAGGGTGACTATCACCTTGGGATCAATGAGTTCGAGCTGCTCGTCAAGATACGGAGCGCAGGCTTCGAGTTCGCCCGGCAGCGGGTCTCGGTTGTCGGGCGGACGGCACTTCACCATGTTGGTGATGTAAACGTCTTCGCGCGACAGTCCGATCACTGAAAGCATGTGGTTCAGCAGGTTGCCCGCCTGGCCCACGAATGGCACACCCTGCCTGTCTTCGTGGAAGCCCGGACCTTCGCCTATGAACATGATGTCCGCGTCAAGCGAACCCGATCCCGGCACCGCTTGGGTGCGGCCCTGGGATAGCCCGCAATCTGTGCAGGCGGAAATTCGGCTTACAAGTAAATCGTACTGGGACACTGGTCAACCCGTTCTTCAAATAGGCCGGAAGAGAATCCGGGACGGTATGGCGTAAATGCTATACGAACACCTTCGCCCAAGTAAAGCATACTTCAACCATCAACGTCCTCATTCCGAACCTGTGAAAGCCGGAATCCAGGAACTATATGCCGAAGTCCACGGCCATATCTATGAGGGCATCCATTCCGAAATACCCCGCCAGGGCGATCACCGTTACTTTGATCGTCTTGCCAAGCGCGACGACCGGAATAAATCGGACAAGTGGGTAGTGCGCGGCCCCCGCCCAGATGCCCGCAACGTCGAAGGGCACCGGCAGCAGCGCGAACCCGAATAAGACGACCGCTCCCCATCTGCTCGTCCAGGACTTGAATCGCTCCACACGCGGACTGTCCGGCAGTATGGCGCTGCCCCGGTGCCCGAGGTAGTAGCCTATCAGCTCCCCTAACATCGCGAACACTCCACCTATCACCCCAATGGCAAACGGGTTGAGTATGGAGCCCATCGCAAACGTGTAAGCATAGGACGGCGTGGGAATCGCAAGCATGGCGCTGTTGCCGAACTCCACCGCCGCCACTCCCAGATAACCCCAATTACCGAGCGACTCGAGATGAGTTATGTACTTGATGAGCAGGAACGCGAGCCCTATGGAAGCCGCCACCATGAGTCCCAGTTGAAGCACCATCCCAAGAGACGGCCTGGTCAGGGACGACGAGGTTGAAGACGCGCTGTCCGTCAGAGTACGAGCGGAGGAGCGTGAACTGGTCGTGGACGATTCCATCTCGTCCCCAGTCAACACTTCGGTGGACATAGAAGTCACCGAAACTGTTTCAGGTTTATCGCCCACCAAGACCTGAGTGCGGGCATTATCGAACTTAGTGTTCAATTCTTTATCCTCACTAAGGATATTAGTTGCTGCCCCGCAAACTCTACATTAATTCCTTCACACAATAGACGCTTGGTGAATTTAGGTCAGGGATTGTTGGGTTTTCGATATATTTCCAGTATATCGCAGAATTTCGTCTCTGACCAACCGTGTCTCCGAGGGAACCTGTCCCGAGTTGGTAAGCGCTGCGCCCGAGCGCCAAAGTCCCTTCCCCTTTGATGGGGGAAGGCTAGGATGGGGGTGACCACCCCACCAACCAACGCACCGTACCACTCACCTCCTCCTCAATTCAGGAGAGAGAACATACGCAAGCAGCACGACCGGCGTGCTGCCGAGAGCCCCTATTATTATTGCCTGCTCGTTTCCGAAAGCGGACGCAAGCGCGCCTCCGAGTATCAGACCCAGGGGAAATGACGCGGTCAGAACTCCGTACATGCTCATCACCCGTCCCAGCATCCTGGCCTGCGCAACAGTCTGAAAGAGCGTTAGCAAAAAGATAACGTGTACCGCTCCGCCCACTCCCATCAGGAACAGCATCGCGAGCGACAGAGGATAAGAGCGCGAAAAGCCAAACGCTATGGAAGATACGTCCCACAGCAGTGCGGTGAGTATCAGCGCAAGCCCCTTCTTCGGAAAGTCCAGAATCGTCGTCGTAGCCAGAGACCCGAACAGAAAACCCGCGCCCAGAGCTCCCGACATTATCCCGTACCCGGACGCGCCGATATTCAGTACGTTCTCCGCGTAGGTGGGCAGAAGCGGAATAACTGCCGCCGCCGGAAGCTGCGTAAGTGTTATGACCAGCAGGGCGGGCAGCGGAGGCGTTCGGGCCACATAGCTGACTCCCTCCCTGATCTGCGAGACCAGCGCCTCATCCGAACGCTCCCGCATCGGAATCGAACGTACTCTAAGTATGAGCAGGCCGCATATCCCAAATACCAGCGCGACTCCCACGAAGATCGAGCCTATCCCCAGCGAAGCTATCAGGATTCCGGCCACAACCGGCCCCGCGAGCTCGCCCGCCGAACTTGACGATCCGGTGAGCGCGTTCGCCGTCAACACACGCTCCCGTCCGACCAGGTCCGTAATAAACGCCCTGAGCGCGGGAAATGAGAATGCCCGGACCGCGCCGACCGCCAGAGATGCGGCAACCAGGTGCCACAGTTCGAGCGTCCCCAGCATCGCCAGAATGCCAAGCGGAAGCGCGAAAACCACGAACGACAGGCGCACCCACACCAACATATTTCGCCTGTCGTAGCGGTCAACCGCCACTCCTGCGAGCGGCGCGAACATCACCATCGTCAGACCGGGTATCCCGATCACCAACCCCACCCAGAACTGCGAATTGGTCAGCGTCAGCGCCGCCCATCCCATCGCCACCTGCCGAAGCTGTGCGCCAAAGTCGAACATCGCGTCCGCGATGAAGTAGTTCCTGAAATCGCGCTCACCCAGAAGTTGCAGGGACGCCGGTCTGCGTCGCAGGAAGTTCATGTCAATCCAGTCTCCGACCCGGCACACTCAAAGCGGCGCAGGTCCTCGACCTGCCGCAAGCTGCCAAAGCCTAAATGACATTTAAGAGCCAGCGCAACGTGTAGCCAGAGATGATCACCAATCAACAAGCTCCCTCTCCCTGAGGGCTCACAAGGGTAGGCAAAAGTCCCTTCCCCCTTGACGGGGGAAGGTTAGGATGGGGGTGACTCCGCCAATCCAACTTCAATGCCTACCCCTCTCAGCTCCCTGAGGGAG
>DAOULF010000273.1:0-7371 GCA_034420555.1 Dehalococcoidia bacterium | reverse complement strand
ATCATGGAACTGTTCGATCCCACGAGCGGAGCGGCCATACCGCACGCCGGGACGTTCAATGCCAACCCGGTGACCATGGCCGCGGGCGAGGTGGTGATGAACCACCTGACGCCCGAGGTTTACGACCGAATGAACGCCCTGGGCGGCGAACTGCGCGCCAAGATGAGAGCCGTCTTCGACGAATTCGAGGTCCCAGCGCAGGTGACGGGCATTGGCTCCCTGTTCGGGATTCACTTCACATCCGATGAGATACGAGACTATCGCACCGTGGTCAACTCCGACCAGACAATGCGAAAAGCCCTGTTCACCGGCCTGCTCAACGAGGGAATACTGCTCCAGACCGGCGCGGCGGGAGCGATGAATTCGCTGACCGCAACCGATGACATAGATACGCTCGTGGACGCTACGCGAAGTGTCGTAGAGCGTGTCAGATAGCATACGAGAACACGAGACAGCCGGAGCTTCAGGGTTAAAATCCGCCCACTTTCTCCTGCAACTGAGTATTGAACAGGGTTGCGGAAAAGTAAAAATTTTGGCACGATAGATACATGAGAATAAGTGAATTTGAACTTAAAGACCCGTTGCCGGAGTTGAATCGGCCCATAGCCATCGCTATGCTCCGACCCTGGATTGACGTGGGACGAGTCGGCACTCTCTCCCTCAACATCCTTCAGCGCCACCTTGGCGCGCAGGAGTTGGGACGGCTCGCCGAGCCCGGAAAGTTCTTCGACTTTACCAGGTACAGGCCCCGTATGCGCACCGTGGACGGCCAGCGTGTTTTCACGACGCCCAACAGCATCATCCACTACGCGCACGACGACGCGACCGACAGGGACTACCTGTTCCTGCACGTCCGCGAACCCCATAACTTCGGCGAGACGTACTGCAACGCCATATCCGAGGTACTGAGCCACTTCGACGTCCGGGAGTACTGCCGCATCGGTGGAATGTACGACTCGGTGCCGCACACCCGTCCGCTGCTCGTGACCGGCACGATGTCCGACGAGCAGGCGGCCAAGGCGCGCGGACTGGTCTCCCAGAGACGGAGCACCTACCAGGGCCCGACCAGCATCGTCAACATGGTGACCGACCTGCTGGTTGACAAAGAGGTCGTCACGACCAGTCTGATGGCGCACCTGCCCCAGTACATGCAGCTAGACGAAGACCACATGGGTTCCGCGCGAATCGTCGAGATACTTTGCGCGATGTACGACCTGCCTCTCTCCCTGTCCGACACCGCGCGGGGCGAACGCCAGTATGAGGACGTCAACAGGGCTGTCGAGGGCAACCCCGAAGTACGCTCGCTGATAACCAGGCTGGAGTCCTACTACGACCGCGTTCTGGCAAGCGAAGAGGAAGAGGAAGAAGAGCCCGCCGTGGAACTCGCGCCCGACCTGGAACAGTTCCTGCGCGAAGTCACCGGCGAGGGCGAGGGCGAAGAAGACCGATGAACGCCGCCGGCTCGGTGCCCTCCACCAAGGAACTCATTATGAGCGAGCGTGACTTCATCGGCTATGGACAGCATCCTCCCAAGGTTGAGTGGCCCAATGGCGCGCGCATAGCTGTCTCGGTCGTGGTCAACTACGAAGAAGGATCAGAATATTCGCTGCTGGACGGCGACCCTCACCGCGAAACCAACAGCGAAGTGCCTTCTCCCCTGCCCCTCGACGAACGCGACCTGGCCAACGAGTCCTTCTTCGAGTACGGCAGCAGGGCGGGCGTCTGGCGAGTAATGCGGATTCTCAAGAGGTTCGATGTCCCAGCCACCTTCTACTGCTGCGCGCTCGCGCTGGAGCGCAACCCGGAGGTCGGCCCCGAAATCGTCAGGCAGGGGCACGAGGTCTTCGGACACGGCTATCGCTGGGAAGAATACTATCGCATGGACCGCGACGCAGAACGCGAGGCGATTGCCAGGGCCGTCGAGTCCATACGGCGCAGCACGGGGGAGCGTCCGCTCGGCTGGTACACGAGATACGCTCCGAGCGCCAACACCCGCGAACTCGTCGTCGAGGAGGGCGGATTCCTGTACGACTCCAACTCATACGCCGACGACATCCCCTACTACGTGGACGTTGGCGGCAAGCCCTGGCTGGTAGTCCCCTACTCGCTTGAGGTCAACGACACCCGCTTCTGGCGCGGAGGCATGAACAGCCCCTCGGACTTCTACCAGACGCTGAAGAATACCTTCGACGTCCTCTACGAGGAGGGAGCGGACTCGCCGAAGATCATGAACGTCGGGCTGCACTGCCGCATCGTGGGACGCCCGTCCCGCGCGGCTGCGCTCAGAGACTTCCTGGAATACGCGACCGGCTTCCCGGACGTGTGGTTCGCCAGGCGCGTCGAGATAGCCCGCTGGTGGCTGGAGAAGTACTCGCCTGGGGAATAGGGCCGGTGTGGGCCGAGCCTTTACGCCGCAGCCCAGCCCACTCGGATGCTCAACTAACTACTCGCCCTACATGAACTCGGACATGAGGTTGATGTTGTCGGCTTCGGACTTGAGGTCGCCGCGCTCGACTCGCTTGATGAGGTCGGTTATGCGGTCGCAGGCGGGGGTTGAGACGCCGACCTCGCGGCCGCGGCGGGCTACGTAGCCGTCGAGGTACTCGATCTCGGTGCGGCGGCCTTTCATCACGTCCTGGAGCATGGAGGGGCGTCCGTCGCCAAGTTCTCTCGCGCCCTCGGCGAGCTGGGATTTGAGGTCCTCCAGCGCGGTGGCGTCCTCGGTGGCCTCGACGTACTGCCGGGACGGGATGTTGTTGATCGGCTCCACCGACACGCCCAGTCCTCTGCCTACCCGCACGACCTCGGCGCCTATGTTGATGGTGACGTCCACGACACCCGGCGTGTCGCGCGACCCTGCGGAGCCAAGCCCCGTCAGCGCGCAGATCGGGTTGGCCATGGAGTTGGTGGCGAGCTTTGCCCAGCGGTGTCCCCACAGGTTGGGGGTGACTTTGGTCGGGCCGACCGCGCCCAGCATATCGGCTATTGCGTGCGCTCGTCCGGACTCTATGCCGCTCGGCTCGCCTATGGTGAAGGCAAGGCGAGACGCGATGCTCGTCCTGATCGGGTTGGCGGGTTCGTACATGCCCGCGCCCAGCGTTATCACGCAGCCGAGCACCTTGCTCCAGCCCGCGATTGGGCCTATGCGCTCGTCGTTGATGCCGTTCTGAGCGGAGACTATCGCGCCGTTCTCGGACAGGTGGGGCAGGATGAAGTGGGTGGCCCACTCGGTGTCGTAGGACTTCATCGCCAGGAATACGAGGTCGAATGGCTCCACTATGTTGCACACCTCTCCGAGGTGGACGGCGTTCGCCTCGACGGTGAAGTCGCCCTCCTGCGTGGAGACCGTCAGGCCCTTCTCCCGTATCGCTTCCACGTTCGCGGGCCACTGGTCTATGAGGGTGACGTCGTGCCCCGACCTGGTCAAGTATCCGCCGATTATGCCGCCGATAGCTCCGACGCCGAGAACCGCTACTCTGTTGAACATATTCCTTCCTCTCTTCGTGAATTACTGATGTTACGCAATGAACAAAGCTTTTCATTTATGCAGACTGGGGTCTTTTCAGAGCCGTCTCCCAGCGGTTCCGCATGTTGCTCATATATTGCAATTTATGTCGTACAGGTGGGGTTACAGGTGAGTTTCCAAGTGGAACAGGAAGCGGGAGACCTGGAAAGTGACCTGTCATCACCTGTTGTTAGCTTTGGGGTGGAAGTTTTTCATCGGCAAAATCATTTTTGATAATCTCCTGTTTATGATATTTAGTCGTTAGTTCTTAATAGCCGGTCTAGTTTATATGTTCGTATTATAGCATGGTTGAGGAGTGGGAGTATAGCGGAATGGGAAACGGATAAGGCGATATGAATCATCGTACTTGCCGCCTATCATAGGGTCAAGATTGTGGTCGGGGCAGGGACTTTCAGAGTCCGGTTTGCCAATTAGCTTCCGTGCGAGTAAGGTGTACCGATTCCTAGCGCCAATTAGAGTAAGCTGAGTGGTATCGTTCATAACCAAAGCCCCCCGTTCACGTCGGACGCTGATGTTCGGCTCCACTATGCACGTGTGGAGTGACCTCTTCTTCGCGCTGCTGGTGCCTCTGCTGCCCTTCATAAAGGAGGACATGGGACTGTCGTTTACGGAGGTGGGGCTGCTGCGCTCGGTGTTCAGCGGCGCGTCGGCGGTCTTGCAGGTCCCTGCCGGGTTCCTTGCCGAGAATATGGGCGAGTTCTGGCTGCTGATAGCGGGGAATGTTTGGGTATCAATCGGATTGGTGGCTATGGCTCTGTCGCCGGTATTCCTGGCGTTGGTAGCGGCGTCGGGCATAGGCGGGCTGGGAGGCGGGACTCAGCATCCGCTCGCGTCCAGCATGGTATCGCGCGCCTACGACGACAAGGGGCGCGCCACCGCTGTCGGTACGGTCAACTTCGCCGGAGATTTGGGCAAGATGGTCGCGCCGTTGGTGGCCGGTCTGATTGCGGTCAGCATGGGCTGGCGGGCGACCTTCATGATCGTCGGGCTGGCGGGACTGGCGTTCATGCTCGCCTCGATGCTCACGCGGCGCACGGTGGACATCGGGAGGCCGCCCGCAAGTTCTACAACTTCAGATGACAGCCCGACCGCGGACGCCGAAGCCGACTCCAAGATGGCGGGTTTCATCGCGCTGAGCGGGGTGGGCCTGCTGGATTCGGCGACGCGCACTTCCGCGCTCGTGTTCCTCCCGTTCGTGATGGAGAGCAAGGGCATGGGGCCAGGACAGATAAGCGCGATGCTGTTCCTGCTGTTCGGAGGCGGCGCGATAGGCAAGTACGTGTGCGGCTGGCTGGGCGACCGCATGGGGACTCTGAGCCTGGTATGGGCTACGAAGGGCCTGACTGCCGCGCTGCTGGTCGCTGCGCTGTTCACGCCCGCGCTCCTGATGGCCCCGCTGGTGATATTCATAGGCATAGGGCTGAACGGCACGTCGTCCGTGCTGTACGCTACGGTTGCGGAGTTCGTGCCGCCCGGACGCCGAGGTCGCTTCTACGGCTTCTTCTACACCACCAACGAGATTGGCACGGTCATCGCGCCGCTCGTATATGGCTTCGTCGCGGACATCTTCAGCCTACGCACCACGATGCTGGCAATGGGAGCTGCCACCGCCGCCATTCTGCCCGCGAGCCTCACTCTCAGGCGTCACCTGGAGCGCGCGGGGTTCTGACTCTGAGGACATCCATGAATCGGCTGTATGTATGTTTTGACATATAGTAGTGTGATGTGGAATTCCTCCAGGGCGTGTGCAAGATCGGTACTATCTAGGATTCGACTGCGCCTCCCCCCTGGATTCCCGCTTTCGCGGGAATGACGATACGTGGTTCGGAATCCCTGAATTGGAACATTGCACAAGCCCTGGGAATTTCTCAGACCAACCCTTCTCACGAACTCTTGTATCTGATAATCTCGGTCGGAGAGTCGAAATATTCAGATAGACGAAGTATTGTGATATAGGGTTGTAATGACGAACGTGAACGAGAACATCCGCTACGAGCCCGACGAGCGACCATCTCACCTGCTTTCTGCCGGACTGGGACTTCAGGCCACGGCTATTCTGATAGCGCCCATTGTGGTGTCGGTGGCCATCATAATGAGATCGGCCAACCAGTCGGAGAGCTACCTCGCCTATGCGGTGTTCGCGGCAGTGGTCATCAGCGGCGCTATCACTATTCTCCAATCGGTACGTGTCGGACGCTTCGGATCAGGGTACATACTCTTTATGGGGACGTCTGCCACCTTCCTCGTTGTCTGCATCCTGGCTATGGAGGCCGGAGGCCCCGCCATGATGGCGACTCTGATAGTTGCCTCCTCGGTGTTTTACTTCCTGATGGCAGCGAAGTTGTCCATGCTGCGTCGCGTGATTACACCACTCGTGTCGGGTGTCGTTATCATGCTGCTGGCCGCAATGGTGGCGCCGATAGTGTTCGATATGATGACGAACGTCCCCGACTCTACTCCCGACGCAGCCGCTCCTGTGATTGCGGCAGTAACTTTCGGGGTGGTCGCCCCGCTGGCGCTGCGCGCGCCAAAGGCGGTGCAGCTATGGGCGCCTCTTATCGGTGTGGTCGTCGGCTGCGTAGTATCGGCGCTCTATGGGCTGTATGACTACCAGGGCGTTCTGGACGCGGCGTGGATCGGACTGCCTCCCATGGAGTGGCCCGGACTGGACCTGGGGCTGGGCGCTGAGTTCTGGGCGCTCCTTGTCACGTTTGCCTTCGTCTCGCTGGTTAGCGCCCTGGAGACGGTTGGAGACGGCGTGGCGGTCCAGCAGGTATCTCGCAGACAGTTTCGAACGACCGACTTCCGGGTAATTCAGGGCGCGCTCAACGCGGACGGGCTGGGCAACGTTCTGTCGGGCCTTGCCGGCACCGTACCGAATACGACCTACTCATCCAGCATCCCGCTAATCTCGCTCACCGGCGTCGCGGCGCGCAGGGTGGGTATATACGCCGGCGCATTTCTGATAGCGGCGGCCTTCTTTCCCAAGATAGCCGCCATTCTGCTGGCGATTCCCGGGCCGGTTGTGGGCGCCTATGTAACGATTTTCATAGCGTTAGTATTTGTCGAAGGACTGAGGACCGTAGTGAAGGACGGGTTGGACCAACAGAAGACTCTCATAGTCGGCCTGGCGTTCTGGATAGGCATCGGTTTCGAGTATAAGTTTGTCTTCCCGGAGCTGCTGAGCGGATCACTGGGAACTCTGCTCGGCAACGGAATGGTTGTTGGCGGAGTCGTGGCTATCGCGCTGGTCCAAATCGTTGGTCTGACATCGGGACGTCGCAGGCGCGTCAGGCTCGAATTGAGTCGGTCGGCCTTGCCCGAGATTGACGAATTCCTTCGCGCGTTCGCGTCCAGGGTAGGCTGGAACGAGTCCTCTACTGACCGGCTGCGCTCGGCGGGCGAGGAGACGCTTGCGAGCCTGATGCAGGATGAAACGGATACCGGCAATGTCCGGCGTCTGGTTGTGGGAGCGCGTCTTGTGGATGGGATGGCCGAACTGGAGTTTGCGGCGGCTTCGGGTGAACAGAATATCGAGGACAGCCTAGCGTACCTGCCCGAACAACCCGAAATCGAGGACGAGCGTGAAATCTCGTTCCGCCTGCTGCGGCACTACGCTTCCTCAGTCCGCCACCAGAAGTATCACAACATAGACATCGTTACGGTGCGGGTGGAAGGCGCGTGAGGGCGGCGGAGGTGGTCTGAGGGATATGTCGCCGTATTTCCACTTTGTTGAGGTTTCTGATACTGTAACTCCGCCCTTTGTAGGGCTTGGGGTAGTGTATGACACAATCGAATGAGAACATCCGGTACGAGCCGGATGACCGTTCTCCTCACCCGGTCTC
>DAOULF010000272.1:0-7460 GCA_034420555.1 Dehalococcoidia bacterium | reverse complement strand
TGCTCAAGAGTGAAACCACCTTGAAGGTAGGCGTGGCCGCCAAGCGCAAAAGAGCCGGGTGGGACGGAGAATACTTGCTCAAAGTGCTTGCTCACTAAAATGCGATTGCCCTGGTTGGAGTGGGAATCGGCAGGGCTAATAAATCATACTTTATATTATACAGGTGGAGTTCCAGGTGAGTTTCCAAGTGGAACAGGGGGCTGGTCACGTGGAAAGTGACCTGTAAACACCTGTCGTTAGCTTTGGGTCGGAAATTTTTGGGTTGGGCGAATGGTCGTTGATAAATTTCTCCTTATGTTTCGTTGTATGTAAAATGCACATCAAGCATATTTGTTCTGTAATTGTAGCATACGGTGGATTCATGGGACAAAGGGAGGATTACAAATAAGTGCGGGTTGGGTTACACCTGGCGGAGCCTGGGGTCGAAGGTGTCGCGCATCCAGTCGCCGAGGAAGTTGAGGGCGAGGACGGTGAGGCCGATGGCGACGCCGGCGAAGACGGACACCCACCAGGCGTCGCGCAGATATTCTCTGCCGTCGGCTATGATGCCGCCCCAGGTTGGTGTGGGAGGCGGTATGCCTGCGCCGAGGAAGCTGAGGAAGGATTCGGTGAGGATAAGTTGGCCGACGCGAAGAGAGGCTATGACGAGGACGGTGTTCAAGACGCCGGGCAGGATGTGGCGGACGAGTATCCTGTAAGAGGAGGCGCCCGAAATTCTGGCGAGCGCCACGTAGTCGCGCTCTCTGAGGGTAAGAACTTCGGCGCGCACGTTTCGTACGAATGCGGGCCAGGCGGCAAGGGCCAGAAGTCCCATCATGGTAAGAATCCCCGGACCGACGGTCACAGCGACTATCAAGGCGAGCAGGATGAAGGGGAGTCCGAGCCATATATCAACGATTCGGGTTATTACCTCATCAGTGATGCCGCCCGCGTAACCGGCAATCAGCCCAAGCGCTGTACCGAGCACTGTGCCGCTGATGGTTGCAACGAGCACCACCATCATGGAGATTCGCGCGCCGTGAATCAGCCGGCTCAGTACGCCGCGACCTATGGGATCCGCGCCGAGTATGTAGGTCCGGGTGACCTTGTCGTTCTCCTCGTACCATTCGGTGTACCAGAAAGGAGGAGCGTTCCTGTCGCGCAGATTGCTTTCTATGGGGCTCTGTGGAGACAGTATTGGGGCGAAGATCGCCACGAGCGCCAGTATGGAGATGATCACTATGGACACAATAGGCCATCTACGAAGCAGATTAGCGGTTCTGGAGAGGATACTATCCTTTTCCAAGAGCGCTATTTCAGGTTGAGCTTGCGCCATGAGTGTCTAGTCCAAGAAGGGCTATGAGTAACGGATTCTGGGGTCTATGATGCCGTAGATGATGTCCACGGCGAAATTGGCGAGGACGTATATGAGGGTGAACATGAGTGTGATTACGGAGATGGTAGTCAGGTTGTTGGTCTGAACCGCCTCCACCGCGAGCCTCGCGATACCGGGCCATGAGAAGATGACCTCGACAGAGACTGAGCCGGTTATGAATCCTGCGAGGACAAGTCCGGAGAAGGTGAGCGGCGCGATTGCCGCGTTCTTGAAGGCGTGCTTCCAGATGATGGTATTGACTCCTACGCCCTTTGCGCGGGCGAGTTTGACGTACTCTGAGTCAAGCACGTCCAGCATGGAGGAACGCATCAGCCTGAGGTAGCCCGCCGCCGGGAGCCAGGCGAGCGTCAGCGTTGGCAGTATGTAGTGTTTGATAGAGAACCCCTCCCCCTGGGTTCCGGCGGGCAGCCAGTCGAGCCATACCGCGAATATCAGGATGGCCAGAATGGCAATCCAGAATGCCGGAAGTGACTGTCCGAGCAGCGCGAATGTGCGTCCGGCCAAGTCCCAGACCGACCCGCGCTTGATCGCCGACAGCATTCCCAGGGGAATCCCTATCAGTGTCGCAAGGATATATCCCGCGAAGGCCAGCCGGAGAGTAGGGGGCAACTTGTCTTTCAGCTTAGTGGAGATTGGATGTCTATCGCCCAGGTCTTGACCGAGATCTCCCTGCAAAAGGTCTCCGACCCAGAATGCGTACTGGAGCGGTACCGGTTTGTCGAGGTGAAGGCGTTTTCTGGCCTTTTCGAGTTCGTCTGAGTCGAGCCCGTAGCCCTCTTCAGGGAGAAGCAGGACAGTCGGGTCTCCCAGCACTCTGGACGCCGCGAATATGATGATGGTAGCGCCCATTATGGCCAGAATGGAGGTGAAGAATCGTCTGATTATGAACGTAGTTATGACGACACTCCCGGAGGTGACTGGATTCTGGTATAGGCGATTTGATATGAGTCAGGTCGTCATTCCCCCGAAAGCGGGAATGACTGTGAATTGTCGTTCACCCTCACCCTACCCCTCTCCCTGAGGGAGAGGGGATCTTCAACATACAAAGTAAATAAGTATGCGGAGGAGTCCCTGTATGGTGGGACTCCCCCTATCAAGTTGCCGCGTTACTTGACGAGCTTGATGTTCTCCAGGGACTTCATGCCGCCGACTCTGAAGTTGGTCATGGGCCGCATTTCCCAGGAGGATATTTCGGATGGGTTGTAGATTGTGTTGTTGGGCATTGTGCCTACTGTAAAGCCGAACCTCTCTTCGAAGATGAAGTCCACCCAGTCCAGGGTGAGCTGTTCAAGCTCTTCCTGGCTTGTGGTCTGCTCTTTGGCGAGAACGGTCTCGCTGGCCTGAGGGAGTTCGTTGCCGGAGTTGTATCCGGCAGGCGAGGCTACGGCGCTCCAAGTCCATTCGCTAGGCCAGGTAGGCGGAGCGGTGCCTGGATTGAAACTGCCATGCACTCCGTTGACCGTGCGGGAGATCAGGCCGGGACGCCAGGTGGAGTATATCTGTCGGTCCAGTTCTACTTTGACGTTGAGTTCGGACAGCCAGGTGGCGGCCATAGCCTCTCCCATCTCAACCACTACGCCGCTGGGCCCCGCCCAGTAGTCGTTGATGGTGAAGCCGTCGCTCAATCCGTGTTTGGACATCAGCGCCTTGGAGGCTTCGCAGTCATACGGAATGTTCCAGCGGGTGTCGCCATCTACCTTTCCGTACAGAGCGGTGTCGGGATGGATGTACTGTGCGTAGGCTACCCTTCCCTGTCCACCCAGGATGGTGTCGAGAATGGCTTCGCGGTCCACGCACTGCGAAAGAGCGATTCGTACATCTCTTGCCCTCTCTCTAGCTGCGGGGTCGTCCATCCTGGCAATCCAGGGCTTCGACTCGTCTATGACTCGTTCAAGCGGGTCTCCGGTCCTGGGATGTTCGGTCTCCCAGTAGTGACCCTGGAATAGGATGCCGCGCGCGTTGCTGGCGCCCTCTTGAGACCTTGCCATGCCCTGTTCTATCAGCGCTTTCCAGTCCTTGATTGGGATTTCGGCCATCTGCGCCTGATTCGATTCGATCATAGCCCTGCGCGTAGCGGATTCAGGAACCTCGATCATGTCGAATCGTTCGATGTGCGGCATACCCTTCCAGTGTTCGCCGTCTGAGCGCGCTTCAAGGTAGATACCCTTCTGCTGGGTCCACTCAGGGACCTCGAACGGGCCGGAGAGGATGATATTCTGGCGCATCCACTCGGTGCCCTGGTCGGCGGCGACCTTGCTGGACATTATCGGCACACCCTCGCCGAGGTCGGATACGCCGGCGAGCATGGTGCTTACGGAGAACGAATTCAGGTGCATTCGAGCTTCGTACTTGCTGAGGAGTTCGAGCTTTCCAATGTCGGGACGTGGAAGCGTGTCATGTACGGCTTCGGGCGTGATACCCGGATTACCGGCGTTGTAGGTATAAACCACGTCCTCGGCGGTGAGTTCGCCCCAGCCTTTGTGGAACTGGATACCCTCTCGGATCTTCCAGTCTATGTACATATTGTCAGGGTCGTCTATGTTAATGGTCCAGGATTCGGCTACCCATGGCTCGACGATGAAGTCGCCCGAGGATGACCTGGTGGCCGTAATCAGGACCTCACCTGCGCCGATGTTGGGGAAGGTGGCGCACCATACGCAGTCGGTTGGCCAGCCGCTGGGCGTGCCAACGCTGGTAACGGCTCCGGTCACCTTGCCGCTCGGGCCCATCATCATGGAGTCGTCCATCATGGCCGGGGCTTGAGTTGGCACGGCCTTGGCGACGGCATCCTCGACCGCCTTCTGGATGTCGGCCTGAGTAACGCCCGGCCTTTCGGCAAGCGCCTTCCCAATGGCGGCGGACACCTCGGCTTCGGTGAGGCCGGGAGTCTGCTGGCGCAGCGCGCTGGCGATGGCGTCAGCGACCTGGGCTTCAGTTACGCCTCCCTGTTGCTGGGATAGCGCGCCGGCGATGGCGTCGGCGACCTCAGCCTGAGTAACGCCGGGAGTCTGTTGACGCATAGCTTGAGCGATGGCGTCGGCGACCTCGGCCTGTGTAACTCCAGGTTGGGATGCCATCGCTTCCTGGACGGCCATGGCGACATCCTGGGACGTCATGCTTTGCTGCTGAGGCATGGCCTGCATAGCTTCCTGGATTATGGCCGACACATTTACCGGCGTGGGGGTTGGTGGAATCTCTTCGGCACTCGAGCAGGCCGCGACCAGCGCGGCTACAAGCGTGAGCGAGACTATCAGTGTAATCAATCGCGTCTTTTTCACTTTAGCGCTTCCGTCCTTTCCGGGATTCAGGATGTCGCCTCGATTCTGCGACCACATCCAATATGAACTAGCGCGATTCTATCACGCTGTCTGAATAGTGCAACTCTGATTATGGAATTTGGAGTGATGAATGCGAAAGCGCGAAATAATCTGGCTGCTGAATGTTACAAACAGTCTAAATCGCAACTAAGCAAGCCACAATCCACACGTGTAGATTGCCGAGCGGCTAGCCTTTCTGGATTGCCGCTTTCGCGGGAATGACTGAATTGCAGTTCACCCTCACCCTAGCCCTCTCCCTGAGGGAGAGGAGATTCTTAACATACAAATGACGAGGGGCGCCGGCGCGGCCCAGGTTAGTCCACTAGTTGCCTTAGGCGTGGGTCGAGGCGGTCGCGCAGCCAGTCGCCGGTGAAGTTGAGGGACATGACGACGAGGAAGATGGCAATTCCGGGCAGCACTGTGGGCCACGGAGCGACTTCGAGGTAGCCTCTGCCTTCGGATACCATGCTGCCCCACGTCGGGGTGGGCGACGGGACGCCCGCTCCGAGGAAGCTGAGGGCGGCCTCGGCCAGTATCAGCGTTCCTACGCTCAACGTGGCTATCACGACCGAGGTGTTTACCACGCCGGGCAGAATGTGACGCACGAGGATTCTCACCTGAGAGCAACCCGCGACCCGGGCGAGGTCAACATAAGGCTCGTTCTTGATTACGAGCGTCTGGCTCCTGATGACCCTTACGAAAGGAATCCAGGCCAACGCGGCCAACAGGATCAGGAGCAGTCTGAGGCTCTGACCAAACAGGAGGACGCAGACGAGCGCGACCATCAGGAACGGAAGCGCCTGCCATATATCCACTATCCTGGTGATCACTTCGTCCACCCAGCCGCCGGAATAGCCGCTGAGGGTTCCGAGCGTGGTGCCAACAATGAAGCCGCTGAACAGCGCGATAGCGGCCACCGCCAGCGATATGCGCGCGCCGAACAGCATCCGAGAGAAGACGTCGCGTCCAGTGTGGTCGGTCCCCAGCAAGTGCTGCGCGCGCACCTCCTCGTTCACGATCAGGACATCGGAGATGAATCTCTCAGGCAGCCAGGGGGGAGGCTGCTGCCGGCTTCTTATGGCGCCGGCATAAGGGTCGTGGGTAGCCAACAGGGGCGCGAAGATCCCGCACAATACGAGTAGCGCCAAGACCGCCATGGGGATGACAGGCCAGCGGCGCACGAACATCCAGACGGCTCGCAACTCCCGAATCACGGGAGGGCGGTCGCGGATTCCGCGCAGATCGCGTTCTATCTGGCTCATTTCCACGTCGGTTTGCATATCACTCGTACCGAATTCTGGGGTCTATGATCGCGTACGCTATGTCAGCGAGGAACGCGAAGAATACGTAGATGCCGATGAAGCAGAACACCGTACCCGCGAGCAGCGGCCAGTCGTTGTCGTACACAGCCTGGTTGAGCGCGACAGTTCCGATTCCGGGCATGGAGAAGATAATTTCTATAACCAGAGCGCCGTTGAGATAGTCGGCGAGAAGTACGAAGGCCGAAGTGAGGGGCGGTATGACCGCGTTTCTCAAGGCGTGCTTGAAGATGATGGTGATAGGGCCTATGCCCTTTGCGCGGGCGAGCTTGATGTACTCTGAATCGAGTATCTCGAGCATGGCGGAGCGAGTGAGGCGCATTATGCCCGCGGACGCGGGCCAGCCCAGAACGATGCAGGGCAGCACGTAGAATTTGATGTTTCCCCAGGAAAGGGGGAAGGTCCCGTCTTCGGGACCGCCGGACCAGCCGGGAGGGAACCATCTGAGCCATACGGCAAAGATCAGTATGGCCATGACGCCCGTCCAGAACTGGGGAAGGGCCTGCCCAAAGAGCGCGAATATGCGGCCTATGTAGTCCCAGACCGAGGCGCGTTTTACGGCTGCCAGAACTCCAATACTCACACCGATGATTACGGCGAATACCCAGGCGCCCGCGGCGAGTCGCAAGGTCATAGGCAGGTGCTGGGCGATTATATCGCTGACCGGACGCAGCGTTCCGAGGGATTGTCCCATGTCCAGCCGCATGAGGTTCCATACCCAGTTGAGGTAGCGCAGCGGCAGGGGTTTGTCCAGACCGAGGTGTCGCTCGATCTCGGCTATCTGCTCCTGGGTGAGTTCTACCTGGGCGTCGCCGATGTACAGCACCCTGGGATCGGGGCCGAGCGTGGTCAGGATGAAGATGACAACGGTAGCCCCGATAATCGAGATAATAATCGAAAGCGCTCTTCTGGCTAGAAATCGAGCCATCTCAGGTTAGAACCTCGTCGCTGAATACAAGTCCGGATAGTCGTCTTGAAATCACACAGAAATACTATTGAGTTGTCATGGATAAGCGAAATCTAATCGCATTGGGGGAATGCGCGCGGGGGAGAAAGGGAAACTCTCTCCCCCGCTATGTTGTCAGGCTATACGCCTACTTTACCGGGACGATGTGCTGCGGCCTGCCCCAGAAGCCGGCGGCGGTGGAACGTGAATTCCAGGAAACCACGGTTTCGGGGTTGGCGGCGACGCCGCGAGGCGGCTGTACCATTCCGGCGTAAAGCTGCCAGTAGTAGTAGTAGTCAACCATGTCCAGGTGGAGGTCTTCGCGAGCCTGCTTGTCCCTCTCACCGTTGATGTTTATGTACATGTAGTCGAGGAACTTGCTCTCGAACGCGCAGCCCCAAGCCGGTCGGCTGAAGGTGCTCTCCGATGGCGGCGGAGGCCAGTCGAACGGGTAGTTCGCGGTCTCGACCGAGCAGTTCTTGACGACCGGGTAAGCCTGGGTG
>DAOULF010000271.1:0-24771 GCA_034420555.1 Dehalococcoidia bacterium | reverse complement strand
TGAGCGGCCCCCTTGTCCTGTCCGCCGATTATCAGCAGCCGCCTGTCCGACAGAAGCGTCGCCGTATGCTCGCTCCTCGCGGCAGCCATGGGCGGCGCGGACGACCAAGCGCCGGTCGCCGGATCGTACACGTCCGCCGAGGACAGCGTGTATGGGCCTCGTACGCCGCCCGCCACAACCACGCGCCCGTCCGACAGAAGCGTCGCCGTGTGCTCGGCCCGCGCCTCCGACAGATTTCCCGCCGGACTCCACGTATCCGACGCGGGATCGTAGATCTCCGCTCCCGATGTCGCGGTGAGCAGGTCCACTCCTCCCGCTGCCAGGATGCGACCGTCCGGCAGGAGTGTCGCCGTGTGCTCGGACCGAGCCTCGTTCATCGGAGCCGCGTTCGTCCACGAGTTCGACGATGGGTCGTATATCTCCACTGAGGACAGCGCCCTCGCCTTGAACGCGCCGCCTGCGACCACCAGCCGTCCGTCCGGCAGAAGCGTCGCGGTGTGGCCTTCCCGTGCGGACCCGAGGCTGGATACGAGCGTCCACAGGCCCGTCTGCGGGTCGTAAGACTCCACCGAGTCGAGTTCCCTGTCCACCCTCGACCCGGCCACGGCAAGCACGGTTCCGTCCGGCATCAGGGTTGCGGTGTGGTTGGCGCGAGGCTCATTGAGGCTGCCCGGCGCGCCGGGAGACCCCGACGGCGGTTCGGGTTCGGGAATCGGAGTGGGGGAAGGTCCAGGCGTGTCGCCGACTTCCGATGTATCCGTGCCGCACGACACGGCCAGAATCGTCAAGAGTGTACACAGGGCGAGTATTAGAGCGCGGAATTCCATAGCGCGAATTGTGCGCTAACCCAAGGCCGCAAGTCAACGAGTCCACTCGCGCGGCCTGAGTGGGCGCGCTTTCTGGCTATTCACCTCGCAGCCGGCGCAACTCGGCTTCCAAGTCGGCCATGCGCGCTTCGGCTGCGGCGCGAGCGTCGCGCTCGGATTCCACCCGTCGCTCGGCTGCGGCGCGTTCCATCCGCTCGGACTCCAGGGCGTCCTCAGATTCTTCCAGAATCCGAAGGAACTCACCGCTCACAGGGTCCCGGAAGCGCAGCGCGCCCTTGTGCCGCCAATACGAATCGTCCTCGATCCACCAGAACTCCAGCCCCAGTACATCGCTGTATCCCCAGTGGCGGCCGTCCGGCTCGCTCACTATCTCTATCGGCTCGTATTCTCCGTTCACCAGCCTGTCCCCGGCCAGTTGAGCGTCGTGATACTCGCCGCCCGACGGGTCGAAGCGCCAGTACTCGCGCACTCCGTACTCGGCGTAGGTCTCGCGCTTCACCGTGTAGTCCCGCGTTCCCGTGCTCTCGGAACCCACCTCCAGAACCAGGTCCGGCGGCTTTCCCACCTCGCTTATCACGTAACCGTTGCGTTGGGAGATTCTTCCGGGGTCTTCCAGCCCCTCGGCGAACGCGCCGTCCGGGTATGGGCCAGTCCTATCGTCGGCGGTTCTCCACAGGTAACCCCCGCCACCTACGAACACGTCTATACGGTGTCTGAACCACGCCCTGAGCACAGTGATGAAGACACTGATCGCTGGCATCTGCTCCATCAAGTCAGTAACTCTGGGCGGGTCTGGCAGGGGCTTGACGCGCGAGGAGTCTCTGGTACGGGACTTCGCCAGCAGGCTCCGGGTGGTCATGGTGTGGTTCTCCAGGCTGTTTCACTGAAATATCCGCAATGCCCACTTGGGCGAGATTGTGTGTCGGCAAGTATATCATTTGGTAGAATCCATTGTAGCAAGGAGGAGTCCATGGTCACCCCAGCCACAGCCATATTCTATCCAGAAACGGACGGTATGCCATTGCCAGACGGAGAATACCAGTTAGACTACTTCATAGAGATCATCGCGATACTCAAGCACTTCTTCAGGAACCGTTTCGACGTTTGGGTCAACGGCAATACATTTCTATACTACGTGGAGGGCGACCCCCGGTCATTCGTGTCCCCGGACTGCTACGCCGCGTTCGGAGTGGACAGAGACCTGATACTGAGCAACAACAACTATCGTGTGTGGGATATGGGCAAGGCGCCTGATTTCGTTCTGGAGATAGGCTCGCCGAGTACGTGGCGTCAGGACCTGGGACCTAAGCGTGATCTATACGCGAGTCTGGGAGTCGTGGAGTACTGGATGTTCGATCCGAGCGGCGGCGATCATTACGGGTTCGGGCTGCGGGGCGAGACGCTGGTGGACGGCGAGTACCGAGAGTTGGAGATGGTTCGGGGCGCGGACGGCGGCGTATGGGGTTACAGCCCTGTACTGAACCTGGAACTGCGCTGGCATGAAGGCCGTCTGCGGTTCTATGACCCGGTGGGAGGCCGCTGGCTCGAGAACATGGAAGAGAAGGAAGCCCGCGCCGAGACAGCCGAAGCCCGCCTCGCCGAACTCGAGGCGGAGCTGCGACGCCTGCGCGCTCGCTAGCCCCGCCTCCTGCGTTCATCGCGCCTACTATTCAGTGATCCATGCGTAGTAGAAACTGCCGCTCGGCGATGCGTAGTTGCCATAATCGTCGAAGGCGAGTATGTGGTAGGTATAGACGCCCTGCTTCAACCCTGTGAATGCCTGGCTGCTCGCGGTGGAGCTCAGATTGCTTTCTATCTGTAGTGAGGACCTGTCCCCGTCTATCATCGCCGCCACTACCTGGCTGGCAGCGTCCGCTCCCGGCGTCCATCTGACGATGGAGGTGGTTCCCGACCTCACCACGCTCAGGCCGCTGGGCGCGACATCCAGCGCGGGTGGTCCGCCGCCAACTATCGATATCGAGCGTAAACTGCCGTCCGGCGTTCGCAGTATGCTGCCGGATGTGTCCAGAACATATACGTAGTACGTATATATCTTCTGTCTCATACCGGTGAAGGTATAGCTTCGCGCCGCGCCGTCCAGACGCTCGCTGAACTTCCACGAACCAACCGACTCCCCCGGAATCCTCGCAATGGCTATATAGCCCTCCGCGTCCGCCCCGGGTATCCAGCTTATCGTGGCCGTGGTTTGCGTCCTCGCCGACACTCTCAGCCCGCTGGGCGTGACGCCTGTCACGGGCGCGGCAGTCGCAGTCGGGATCGGCGTGACCGTTGGCGTACGGGCCTGAGCTGTGGCCGTGGCATTGGCCTGCGCTGTGGCTGTGGCGTTCGCCGCCTGTGCAGTGGCCGTAGCGTTGGCCGCCTGTGCAGCAGTCACGGGCGTCGGCGTCGGAGTAGGTGTGGGCGTTAGAGTCGGCGTAGCCGTCTGTGTTGGTGTGGGTGTTGGGGTAGGTGTTGGGGTAGGTGTTGGCGTCGCGGTAGGAGTAGGCGTTGGCGTCCGTGTCGGAGGCGCCTCCCCTATCTGGAGACCAATCAGCTTCACCCTCGCGACACTGCTCCTAGCCTCACCCCACTCGGTGTCGTTGTTTAGCATTGCATCCGTGCTTGTAGAGAGGTGGTTGGTAACCAAGCTCCACCCCTGTTTGTGGTTTGCCCTGGCGTCGTTCGTCAGCCACACTCTTCCTGGCTCACCCGTATTCGTACTCGACACCACCACATAGTATGTCTTGCCCCTGCTGACGGTCTTCCCGCCCGAAAGACTGTAGGTATGAAGAGCGTCAGACGGCTTCGTGTCGTCTGTGAACGGGGAGCAGACGTCGAAGTCCGGCGAGTTGGCGTCGCTCTTTTTGGGGCAAACCTTGACCTGGATTTCCGATGTTGGTGCGGATGTAGTGTCGAAATCCACCTGGACGTATTCCAGGCTGTAATCGCCGCCGCCGACGCTGAACGGCTGCGCGATTGGAAGCGTGCTGGAACTGGACGTGGCATTCCCGATATTGTCCAGGAACGCGGCGGCTATCTGTCTGTTGGTCACAGTGACGCTCACGCTCGGCAAATTTGCCACGTCCTTGATGTTGTCAGTGTCGCTCGTGCTGTGCGCTATCGTCTCCGTCGTGTCGCTATCCACGAAGCCGCCCTTGACGGTCACCGTATGCGGCTCCCACCAGCAGTTGGAATCGGAACCACTTGAATCGTTGCAATTGCGACCATTGAATACGAGGCTAGTCGTTGAGAGAGTGGCCACAGAACGGTCCCCGCTGGCCGCCATGATAGTCGTCTCAGACAGCGGCGGCGAATCCAGGCGAACCTTGTACTTGCTTTCGCCGTTCTCGTCCACCCTCAGGGCGGTCTGCGGGCCGTCGGTATCCGGGTCCGTGTCAACCACCACACGCGCGCGCCTCGGAATCCCGCTGACCTGCATCTTCAGCGACCGGGTAGTATCCGTCTCCCATTCAGGGACAAGGACGGTTTCCATTTCCTGCGTATCTATGTTGACTCCATCCTGGATCGTCCACCCGGTTTGACTATGAACATGGGTCGTTCTAAGCAAGCCTCCCGACCCCTCTACCCAGACCCAATACGTGGTGCCCGAATCGAGCAGTATGCCGGTTCGCTCGACGTATATGGCCTCTTTGCCCTTTTCGGGAGCCAGCAATTCAGTCAACGCTCCGATATACTTTCCCGGTTGTCCCCCCACATCCTTGTATAGTTTTACGGTCACTGTACTCGGATTTTCATCCCTCATATCACCTTCGGATTCTATCTCTCCGAATTGCAGCTTGATATTGTTCATCCGATATCCGTTGGAGTCGGATCCTGTCTTAAAAGACGCCGCTATCGGCAGATTAGCTTTTAGCTCGATGGTGGTGGTGTCAGTATTCGCGGTACCAGTATTGTCAGCCCATACGTGCTCCCCCACTATCGTAATGGAAGCTGTATCCGACAGGGTTGAGACACTATTTACGTCCACGCAGTTTGCGGTTCGGCACAGTGCTAAGTATATCTTCTCGTCGCCTTCTATCATCAAATCCTGATGCGGTGTGATAGATAAATCCTTGTTTTCCCTCGTCGTTTGACCAACGCTGAACATAATCTGCTGAGTACCATCGCTTACTTGGAAGTCGCCGCCATCACTTTTGGTAGCATTCTTGGCTGGGGTGACGCATGAAGAGATGAAATTGCATTGGAAGTCACCGCTAGCCCTGTTGGCAACGTACAAGTGTACCGTCTGGTCAGCGTTAGTATCACCGGACTCGATAGCCCGGTTTGCCATGACCTTCACAGTAATGGTCACCGGGGTGTCCGACTCCACAACCTTGTCCGGCGTCACCGAAATCGTGTAGGTGAGTGGGGGAGGCGTCTGCGCCTGTGCGATGCGCAGCGCGACCAGCGCCCCTATCAGAGCAACCGCCGCCAGCATGATAAGTGTTCCGAGTAATGCCCTGTTCCTCATGTCCCTGGTCTCCTGCCCTCCGGATCACGGCCCTTCCATTCCGCAAAGACGAAACGGCCCTGTCACGACATCGAAAATGATATACGGCAGCGCGCCGCAACCCTCCGCCACACCCCTCTCCCAAGGCCCACGACCAAAACCCTCCCTCTCGCGCCGCCAAAGGTCATTATACCCCAACGCGGCCCTGAAAGCGTCACTGTGTCACAAGATTTGTCACAAGCCTGTCACCAAACTCGTCGTCATTGCGCCGCTATATCCCCATGTTACAATAGCAACGACTTATGAACGCGGACAATCCAGAGACAGACCCACAACCTGAACGTGTGCCGATATGGAGCGTGCTGGAAGAAGACCAGCGCCTGTACTCCTGGCTGTTCCCCGGCCTATGGCTGGCAGGGACTCTGTATCACGCCTATCTGCGATTTTGGATAGAACCCGAGTCCCATATACTGCTTACGGTGGGCGAGTTCACCAAAGACACGGGCATCGTAGGGCTGTCGGCCGCGGTTGTCGCGCTCATGATAATAGCCGGTAGGAGGTTCGCAATGGCGCTGTTCGATTGGGGCAACAGAAGCAAGACGCTGGAACAAGGCAGAGAACAGGGCATAACTGCGGAACGGGAAGCGTGGGTGGACTGGCTTCGCAGACGTGATGAAGCCCACGCGCGAGGCGAGGAGTTCACTGAGCCGTCGCCCGCCGAACGCGCGAAAGGGTCTCAGGTCGCCTGACCGTCTCAAGTTTTGCGATGCTTACGACACGCCACTTCCAATGACGGGGGTGCAACCTTGATGACATACAAGGGATACATTGCGAAGATCGAGTACGACGAGTCCGTGGAAATGCTGCATGGAGAGGTAATCAACGCCGCGCCATATCCGATAGTGACCTTCGAGGCCACCGATGTCGAGAGCCTGAAGCGTGAGTTCCACACATCCGCAGACGACTATCTGGCTTGGTGCGAGGAAGACGGCGTTGAGCCGCGTCGTCCATTCTCCGGCAAGCTGAACCTGCGGTTAGGATCAGAACTGCACCGGCAGGTAGTAGTCGAATCCGCCGCCAACGGCCTTAGCATCAACGAGTGGATAACCAGGACCCTCTCCAAAGAGATAGCCGAAAACTCCGAATACGCCCGTCTCTGAGTACGCTCCCGGACCGCTAGTACCAAGTCCATGTGAATATGACATACTCCGACGATGAACCGTCATTCCCGCGAAAGCGGGAATCCAGGGCTGGGAGGCTGGTTGCTATACGCCAGAAATATATGGAACTGGTACTAGTTCACGCTTATATCGTCGAACAGCGCGTCCCAACTGGTGTAGTCCCCTCTGCCGGTTCCGTAGCGATGCGTGATAGTCCCGTCGCCGCCTATCGCTATCTTGGATGCCTGTCTGGATATGTTGAATGCATCCAGCATACCCTTGTCCGGGAATGCCACCGGCCAGGGAAGCCCCTTCTCCTGTCTGTCCGACTCGAGCTGTTCGATGTCCTCGAACGGATTTGTGCCCACCACATAGATCGCCACCCGGTCGTCGTAGTCCGTACCCACCTGCTCCTTTATGCTCCGCAACTCGGAGCGGCAGGTCGGTCAAAACGTGGCGTGGAAATACAGGAACACGGGCTTGCCCTCGCTGGCGAGGACTGAAGACGTAACCTTGCTTCCGTCCAGCAGGCTCATGCCGAACTCGGGCGCGCGCATACCCACCTCGTAGCCGACTTCCACTATGTCGGTCTGGGGTTCGCTCTTGATGGCTGTAACCGGCGCCGTCGGCTGTGGGGCGGGAGCGCTCTCGACGGCTTTTGTCGCAGGCGCGCTGACAGGAGTTTGGGACGTGGCCCCGCTCTCGGTAGTCTTGACCGTAGGCGCGCTGACAGAAGGCTGAGGTTCGGACGCGCTGTCCGTAGTCTGCGACGCGGGCGCCGCTCCGCAGCCGAGCGTCATGGCCGCCGTCATGATAATCCCCAGCAGAAGAAGCAACGAAAACCTGGCGCTCATGTCTCAGCCTCCCAATTCACTCACTTATACCTCGTCCGGACGTTTATACCTACGAAATCAGGATACGGCAAAATACTCCCGCGTACAAACGAAAGATTCTCCGATTTCCGTAAAAAGGCTTGACAAAGTCCAAGATCGGGTGTAGAGTAGGAAATGTCCCAAGTGGTTGGGCTTGATGGCTCAGTCGAACGGGCGGCAGGCGGTTCGCCGCAGGCGGCTCGGGAGATGGAGTCCAGAAGGCGAGATTACTTGGGACATCTGCTTTATCAGCGTATGCGTGTTTTTACATACGGGGAGTAAGCGCATGACTACCAAGAGGGTCGGAATACGCAAGGCGATAGAGGATATGCGGCGTACCGCTAATGGCGATGTGTCCGTACCCGTCGAGTTTCTCCATGAAGTCATCGAAGCGCTCGATGAACCGGATCCTAGTGGAGAGGCTGGCAAGAGAGCGTATTTCGCGCTTGCCAAGCTCAGGGAATCGCACAGGGAGGAATACGACTTCTACGTAGAGCAGGCGAAGAAGCGCCCTGTCGAAAAATGGGAGGAACTGCCCAACTTCCCTATCAGGCTGACCGGCTTCTCACTGACTGACTATGTGAAGGCCGCCCTCGCCATTGCCGAATACGAAGAGGACGACGGCATGATAGTCGCCAGCGTACCCGTGGAAGGCGCGGCCTACTTCACCCAGGCTGAAAACTACGAAGAGGCACGGATTAATCTCATAGACGTCATAGAAGGCGGCGTGATGATAGACCTGCAGATGGGACGGGATGTGCCGGAGATTCCAGGCTTCAAGGTAATATATGAGATCATCCCGAATAACGCCTCTTAGCTCCCGCGAATTCATTCGACGACTCAGAGCGCTGGGATTAGAGGGTCCTGTCACTGGTGGACGGCATCCGAAAATGGTTCATCCACGTACCGGGCAGTCAATCCCGTTGACTATTCATGGCAGCAGGGATATCCGGGTTGGGTTGATACGGGATACCATCAGAGTTCTGGGAATATCGCGAGAGGAATGGAATTCGTTATAGGTCATTCAAGTTCCCTCACGTCGCGCAGATTCCTGAACTCCCCGTTGTAGTCCAGGCCGTAGCCGACGACGAAGACGTTGGGGATGTCGAAGCAGACGTAGGCGACCTCTACGTCATGCTCTCTGCGGGATGGCTTGTTGAGAAGGGCGCATACGCTCACTGAAGCCGCTCCGAGGGCTTCTATCTTCTGGGCCAGGACGGATACGGTCGCGCCGGTATCCACTATGTCTTCCACCAGCAGAACGTGCCTGCCCTGTATTCGCTCGCGGGCCGGAAGGTAGTTGACTGCTAACTCCCCGCGGGACTCGGTGCCCTCGTAGCTGGTGGCGCGGGCGGTCATCACCTCTGCGGAGCGGGGGAATGCGCGCATCAGGTCGGCGAGGAAGCAGACCGCGCCGTCCATCACGCCGACAAGGACTAGATCAGAGTCGCCGTAGTCCCGGGTTATCTCCTCGACGACCCGCTCTATCGCCTGAGCGATGTCTCCCTCCGACACCAGTACCTTGCCCAGGGTCACGGACTGCCACTCCTTGTTCCTTGTATCCTGCACGGGCGCTTCCGCGCCATTATAATGGCTGGAGGTCGCACAGTGTTATGGGAGTCGGCGTCTTAAACGTGAATATCGGAGCGGCCAGGATTACCCTTCGCATACCGCACAGCCGCAGTCTGAAGGACAAGCGGCGTGTGGTAAACTCGCTGCGCCAGCGCGTGGGGAGCAAGTTCAACGTCTCTATCGCAGAGGTGGAGATGAACGACGCATGGCAGACCCTGACGCTGGGAATCGTGTGCGTGTCCAACAGCGCGGTCCACGCCTCGCAGATGGTTGACCGGGTCGTGGAGTTCATCGAGTCCGAACGCCCCGACGCCGAGGTGGTGGACTGCGAGGTGGACGTTATCGGGTTCTAGGTTTTTATCCAAATGTCCACAAGTCTCCACTCATCCGAATCCGACGCGCGCAGGGCGGCTAAGATCGTTCTCAGGGTGTTGGCGCCCGCCCTGGTCTTCGCCGCCATTATGCTGCTGCCCACCCCGTCGGGACTGACGCCGCAGGGCCAGGCCGCGCTGGCGGTGATGGGCCTGGCCGTAGCGCTGTGGGCCACGGAGGCGCTTCACATCGCCGTCACGGGTATCGTCGGCATCGTGCTGCTGATACTGGTCGGCGGCGTGTCGGACGTCGGGGAGGCCCTGTACGGATTCTCCCAGCCGGTGGCCTACTTTCTCATCGGCATACTGACGCTGGGCATGGCGGTCCACCGCTCCGGCCTGGCTGAGCGGGTGTCTATTTTCCTGATGCGCGGCGCCGGTGGCAGTCCGCTTCTGCTGTATGTCCAGATGCTCTTCTCGTTCGCCGCTCTGACGTTCGCTCTTCCGTCCGCGAGCACGCGAGGGGCCATACTCGTGCATATCTACGAGCAGGTGATGGAGCGCTGGAATATCTCCCGGGAACACTCCTTCCACCGGGCGGTGATGATGGCGCTCGGTTCGCTGAACCGGCTGGGTTCCACTGCGCTGCTGGCGGGCGGAGTCACTCCTGTGGTGGCCTCCGGACTATTGGGAGACTTCTCCTGGGGAAGGTGGTTCGTGCTGATGAGCGTCCCCTTCTACGCCAGCCTTATCATCGGGGGAGCGCTTCTGTTCCTGCTCTACCGCTCCGGGTTCAGGGTGCAGGCGCATAGCGACGCGCGCTTCCTGGAAGCGGGCCCGGTCGCCGCGGCGGAGGTGCGCGCCGGAGCCATAGCGCTGCTCACGGCGCTGCTCTGGTTCACCGACTTCGCTCACGGACTGCATCCGGCGGTTCCCGCGCTGATAGCTCTCGTTCTGATACTCATGCCGGGCATCGGGGTCCTGAACTGGCGGGATTTGGAACAGGGGTTGGGCTGGGGCAACTTCGTCGTCATCGCATCCACGCTGTCCCTGGCCCACGCGCTGGTCGTCAGCGGAGCCGCCGCATGGTTCTCCAGCAGCCTGGTTGGGTGGATCGGCGGACTGAGCGACAACCCTGCGCTGTTTCTTCTCGCGCTCTGCTGCGCGGCCGCGGTAGTCCGCGCGATGCTGCCGAACATCGCGGGCTACCTGGCGCTGGTGATTCCGGTGGCTATGGCGGCGGGCGAAGCGGTGGGGTTGAACCCGCTGGTGTGCGGAATGGCGATAGTAGTAGTGGGGGATACGCCCGTGTACTATCCAGCCGGCTCCACGTCGGGAGTCTTCATATTCGAGCGCGCGGCGGTAAAGGCAAGCGAGGTTATCCGCTTCGGCCTGATAATGACGGTCGTAGCCCTCGGTGTGGTCTTCCTCACTATCCCGTACTGGAGTCTGGTGGGCCAGCCTCTGGTGAATTGATGTGTTAGCATCAATCCATGGACACCGCCGACTTTCTCAGACACATCCAGAGCCTGCTTTGGTACCAGGAGCAGATCGTCCACGTTGAGCAGGTTCCATCCAGAGAGGCGCGGACGCGCGAGCTCGATCCGCCGCTCGACGCGCGCCTGGTCCGGAGCTTGGCGGACGTGGGCGTGTCCGGCCTCTACACTCACCAGGCGGAGGCCATCGAGAGGCTGCGAGACGGGAAGAACGTCATCGTAGCGACCCCGGCGGCGAGCGGCAAGAGTATGTGCTACAACCTGCCCGTCCTGGAGTCGCTGCTGGAGGACCGCACGTCTCGCGCGCTGTACCTGTACCCGACGAAGGCGCTGTCGCAGGACCAGGAGAAGAAGCTGGCCGAACTGCTGCCTGCGTCCGACGGTCCGCGAGGTATCAGGCACGCGATCTTCGACGGGGACACGCCTCGACCGGACAGGGCCGCGATACGGCGAAGCTCGAACATCGTTATAACCAACCCGGATATGCTGCACCTGGGGATTCTGCCCAACCATCGCGCCTGGTACCGGACGCTGCGCGGGCTGAAGTACGTCGTGTTGGACGAGGCGCACGTCTATCGCGGCGTGTTCGGGACGCACGTGGCGAACGTTATGAGAAGGCTCAGGCGGCTGTGCAGGCTGGTGGGCAGCAGTCCGCAGTTCATCCTGTGTTCGGCGACCATAGCCAATCCCGCCGAACACGCCGAGAGGCTGGTCGGGGAGCCGTTCGAGGTGGTAGAGGACGACGGCTCGCCCTATGGCGGCAAGGACTTCGTGATGTGGAATCCGCCGATGATTGATCTGGCGGAAGGCTCGCGTCGCTCGACCAACTCGGAGGCGACGCAGGTGTTCGCCGAACTGCTCAAGCGACACACGCGCACGATGACCTTCGTCCGCAGCAGGCGACAGGCAGAACTGATTCACGTGTACGCGCGCGACCAACTCAGGCTGACGCATCCCATCGTGGCCAAGCGCATATCTCCCTATCGCGCAAGCTACCTGCCGGAAGACAGGCGACGCATCGAGAGAGACCTGTTCGAGGGCAGGCTGCTTGGTCTCTCGACCACCAACGCTATGGAGCTCGGCGTGGACGTGGGCAACCTGGACGCGACGATTCTCACAGGATACCCGGGCACGATAGCGAGCGCGTGGCAGCAGGCGGGCCGCAGCGGACGGGGAGGGGAACGCTCGCTCAGCGTCATGGTCGCCAACAACAACCCGCTCGACCAGTACCTTATGCGCCACCCGGAGTCGTTCTTCGGCAAGAGTCACGAGAGCGCCCGCATATCTCCGGCCAACCCGTACATCATGAAACCGCACCTGATCTGCGCGGCTTACGAAGCGCCGCTCACGATGAACGACACGGAGTTCTTCGGGCACGAGCTTTTGTGGTACGCGGACGAGCTTATCGAGGACGAGTACCTTCACGTGCGGCACGGACGCTGGCACCTGCTGCCGGAGGTCACCTACCCGGCGGAGCGGGTCAACATACGCTCGGCGTCCGGCGCGTTCTATACGCTGGTGGATTCGGAGACGGGGGCCATCCTGGAAACGGTGTCTGAGGAGACGGCGTTCATGCAGCTTCACCCGGGCGCGATATACCTGCACCAGGGCGAGTCGTACCTGGTAAAGGACCTCGACCTGGACTCGCATACCGCGTACTGCTCGATCACGGACGCGCCGTACTATACGCAGGTGCGCGACTATACCGAGACACGTATCCTGAACCAGTACAAGAGCAAGCAGGTGGGAGAGGTGTCGGTATTCCTGGGAGAGGTGAACGTGTCAACGCACGTCGTTGGGTTCAAGCGGGTGAAGCACCAGACCGAGGAGGTTCTGGGCGACGAGTACGTCGAACTGCCGCCGCAGGAGTACGAGACGACCGCGCTGTGGTTCACTCCGGACCGCTACACGCTGAGTCGCATCCACGACGAGAAGCTGGACCTGGCTGGCGGACTTCACGCCGTCGAGCACGCCGCAATCGGGCTTCTGCCGCTGTTCGCCATGTGCGACCGCAACGACATCGGCGGCATATCCACCCCGCTGCACCCGGACACCGGCAGGCCGCAGGTGTTCATCCACGACGGACACCCTGGCGGCGTCGGAGTCGCGGAGCACGGCTACGAGGTCATCGAAGACCTCTGGCGCGCCACCTACGAGGTCATTTCCCAATGCCCGTGCGAGTCGGGCTGCCCGTCCTGCATCCACTCTCCAAAGTGCGGCAACAACAACCAGCCACTGGATAAGGAGGTGGCGAGGATGGTGCTGGAGGGGTTGCTGGCGGAAACATAGGATGTTTGTCAATCGCAGACTAATCCCATATTATGAGAATACGGAGGAAGAGGATGACCGAGATACAACAGGTGATGGCCCTGTTCACCTTTCTTGTGAGTATCCTGGTTGGCCTGCAGATATACTTACACAGGCAGGTTCGCCAGGATGTGAGAGATGTTCGTCAGGACGTGAGAGATGTTCGTCAGGAAATGAGGGAGATGGAGGGACGCGTGAACGTCCGCCTCGACCGAATGGACGACAGGTTCGACCGGGTGGAAAACGACATCAAAATTCTCATCAACGATGTTGGTGAATTAAAAGGCGCGGCTGGAATTTCCTCGAGCAGCCGTGTTCGTGAGCCTGCCGGAACTGGTGACTGACGCTCTCCGATAGCCGACACTCAATGATCAAGAAAACAGTTTTAGTCATCACCACGTTCATGTTGCTGTCCATAGTTGCGATTCCTTTCGCCGGCAACAGTCTCGTTTCGACCGCATCGCCCGCGCAGGCGCAAGAAGCCGTGGACTCCGACGATCTCGCCAAGTTCGTTGCTGTCATGCAGTATATCCGATCCCAACCCACGCCCTCTGACGTAAAGGCGAGCAACATCCCCCTGCTGTCCACCCTGGACACCTCCCTCTCCGATATATACATAACCGGCTTCATAACCCCGTACACCGGCGAGACTCCTGCGCAAGTGCAAGCGCGTCTCCAGTCCGTCCCTGCGGAAGACCGATTCACAGCCGTAATGGTCGAGTCGTACCGTCTCGCCTCGAATCCGTTGCTGCTGGACATAATCCACCAACTGTTGCCACTGTACTACGTCGAATTCTTTACAACAGCGGATGACCTGAACGCCTCTGCTGAGTTTCTCAAGAGCGCCAAGATAACGAACCGGGCCACTACCTTCGATTCGACGGACTACGCTATACAGGCGCCATCTGCGACCGGAACGACATCGCCCTCAACTCGAGGGCCGAGCAATGTGAACTCCGACGATCTCGCCAAGTTCGTCGCCATCATGCAGTACATTCGCTCCCGGCCCACGCCCTCCGACGTAAAGTCTGCCAACATTCCCCTGCTGTCCACTCTGGACACCTCACTTTCCGATATATACATAACAGGATTCATAACGCCGTACACCGGAGAAACTCCGACACAGGTGAAGGCGCGTCTCCAGCCCGTTCCCCTGGACGACAGGTTCACAGCGGTGATGGTGGAGTCGTACCGTCTCGCTTCTAACCCGCTGCTGCTGGACATAATCCACCAACTACTGCCGCTGTACTACGTCGAATTCTTCACCACTGCTGAGGACCTGAACGCCTCGGAAGAGTTTCTCAATCGCGCTGACATCGAGAGCTTGGCTGCCGCCTTCGATTCGACGGACTACGCTATATCTGCTCCTTCCATGACCCAGACGCCGACCGCGACCGCCACTCCATCAGTTACCCCCATCGCGTCAGCCACCCCGACAATCGCCCAATTGGTTAAGAACGTTCAGGGCGGCGTGGTTCAGATACTTACAATTACGAGCTCAGGTTCGGGTTTCATCATAGACACGGACGGACGGGTGGTCACCAACCAGCACGTCGTGGGCAGCAACCAGAGCGTAACCGTCAGGATGTATGGCGGAACGGAATACCAAGCCAAAGTGCTGGGAGTGGACGCGGTGGCCGACCTCGCTATCGTTGACATTGATGGCGGCCAGAACCTCCAACCCCTTCCCCTTGGCGACTCAGATTCAGTTCAGGTAGGCGAAGAAGTCGTCGCGATAGGCTACCCGCTGGGACAGCAGTCGCAGACCATAACCAGAGGAATCATATCAGGGTTGAGACCAAACCATTATGGAACCGATGTAGATTACCTCCAGACTGATGCCGCCATAAACCCGGGCAACAGCGGGGGCCCGTTGTTCAATCGCGCCGGACAGGTTATCGGGGTGAACACACTCCGAGAGTTTACATCCTCCGACGGGAGGCCGGTGGACAACATAGCCTTCGCGGTCGCCATAAACGAACTCAAGGAAAGACTCGAAGCTCTCAAGAGCGGTCAAGATGTGTTCGCGCCCCGCACGAAATGGCGCTGGAATAGGTGGTATAACACCGATTACGATTGGAGCATAAGGATCCCGCCCGGCTGGAGTTTCGATTCTGATGATGGGCAATGGCAGGATGATGACGGTTCGGGACTTGTTCAGCTATATGTCCATCCCAACCTGTCTGCCGGTAACATACGTGGGCTTGACGCCTACGCGCGGTGGTGGAAGGCTCATGTTGAATCCTGGGGCGCTGAAAACTACCCACAGACATTCAAGGTCACCTCGTTCGATAAGAAGGCGGATAGGGGAGGCCGCCAGTTCTATTCACTCGAATACGAGAACTTCAACACAAGCGCGGGCTGCTGGGAGTATTGGATGAACCACATCTTCGCTGATGGCAACTACGGCGCCGTCATCGAAGGCAGCGTCTGCAGCCGCAACAGGGTGGTAACCGACGAGGATTGGGGAGATATACCCGAGATACTAGACAGCTTCGAGCTTCACCACTCTGAATTCGCCGACATATACCGCAATAGCCTCTATGGCCACAGCATAGACTTGGGGCGATATTACTATCTCTCCGAGAATAGCGAGGAAAGCGACTTCTCATTCTTCTGGGGCTTTGAGGGTTCGAGTCGCGTCGCATATATCAATGTATGGACGTTTGAGGCGAGCGAAGGGAGGGAATATGTACTCGACAGAGTCGCTCCATTGTTGCGTCAGAGCGCAATAGACTTCGCCGCGGAAAAGCGCTGGCCTCTCTTCGAGGCGGGGCGGCTCAGCAAAACGCGTGAAACCAGTACCGTTGACGGCGTCACTCGCCAGTGGTATGAATTCACATATCGGGAGCAGTCCGACGCCTCATTGTGTGTGATAAACGGGACCCAGTTGATAATCTTGGAAGATTCCAAAGCCAGGGGTAAAATCGCCTACGTCGTGCGTGGCGCGGTCTGCGAAGGCCACATGGCTAAGTGGGGCCCGCTCCGCGACGCCGCCCTCGACAGCTTCAGGCCATAACCGACGTGCGATGACGTTTCAGCGATGACGTGATGACAGAGAAAGACTGAGTTATCAGCCGTAGGCCAGATTCTCTCTCGTCCGCTCTTCGGATTCGGCGACCTCGGGCGGGATGGCGTCGACGAAGTCGGAGGGCTCGTACAGGGGGCGGATCTCGAATTGAATCAGTATATACGCTGCTGTACGATAGTGGCATGGACTTGGTAGTGGATACGTCTGCGATTATTGCGATTATAGTTGACGAACCTGAAAAAGCGGCAGTCGAGGCGTACACGGCTGACTCTAATTTGGTGGCTCCAGCGTCCGTTCACTGGGAAATCGGAAATGCGCTCTCCGCCATGTTCAAGCGTGGTCGCATCGGTCTTGCACAGGCCAGACTTGCGATAGCCAGCTACGAACAGATGCGAGTCCAATTCACAGATGTTGACTTGGAGAAAGCGCTGGAATTATCGGAACGAATGAATATATACGCATACGATGCGTACATACTCGTCTGTGCGTCCGACTTGGGGTTGCCTCTGTTGACTCTCGACAACCGAATGGCGATAGTAGCGTCGCAGATAGGCGTGCGAACTTTGGAGGTTGAACGATGAAGACTTATACGATTTCCGAAGCGCAGAAAAATCTTCCGACCCTTCTGGAAGAGGCTGAGGAGAAGGGCTACGCCGTCATTCATGGCGATATGGGCCAAGCGTTCATCGTGAAGCCACAAATGAAGCCTAATACTGCGGGAAAGCCACTGAGTGACATCCCAAGCGTTGACCTAGGTATAACCCGCGAGGAGATAGTCGAAATCGTTCGGCAGGGTCGGGAGAGGTGGCCGAGATTCCTGGACGAATAGCCGAGATTAGCGTCCTATCTCGTTCTACGCAGGTGGCATTGAGCTGAGTCTGCCAGAAGCGTCCGTCAGCGGCCCTGGAAGTTTGGGGTGCGGCGTTCGATAAAGGCGCTGCGGCCTTCCTGGAAGTCTTTGCTGTCGAAGTTGGTGAAGGGGAGCAGTTCTTCCTCTACGGACAGGGACTTTAGCCCCGGGTTCTTGAGGATGGTCTGGAGTATCTTCTTGTGGCGCGCCTGGGACAGTGGCGCGAGCGGGACCATCTCGCGGGCGAGGTCGTAGGCGACGTCGGACACTTCTTCCAGCGGGACAGTCTGAGTCACGAGTCCGATCCTGTACGCTTCCTCAGCGTCTATCAGGCGGGCGGAGAGCAGGATGTAGGCGGCGTTGCCGGGGCCTACTAGCTGCACGAGCCGACGCATCTCCTTGTATCCGACGAGGATTGAGAGGCGCGCGACCGGGATCCCGAAGCGGCTGTTGTCGGCTGAGATGCGAATGTCGGTGGCCATGGAGAGTTCGCAGCCTCCGCCGACGCAGAAGCCCTTTATGAGGCAGATGGTGGGCTTGGACATGGCCTCGATGGCGTCCATCGCGCCGTCGAAAGCCTCAGCGTAAACGACCGCCTTCTCGGAGTTGTTGCGGTAGTCCTGGAAGTCCTTGATGTCCGCGCCCGCCGAGAACGCGGCGTCTCCCGCCCCGGTGAACACTACGACGCGGACTTCCGGGTCGCGGTCGAGATCCATGGCGATGCGCCGGAGTTCGAGCCAGCCGTGATAGCTGATGGCGTTGCGCTGCCTGGGGCGATTGAAGGTGACGGTCGCTATGCCGTCCTGTTGGGATACGAGAATGTCGTCGGTCATGGGGTTGTTATGTCTCCGTGAATTATGTGAACGGGTCCACTAAGTAGATTCTGTTGTGCCTGTATTAGTCCGCCGTCTCCGGGAGCCAGCCCCAGGGGCGGGGGCCCCATTCGGCGGTGAAGACCTCGCCGCTCTTGACGGTGAGGACGGGGGCGAGCGCCTTGTCGCCCGTGATGGTCGCGCCCTCGGTGTCGTGGAAGAGCCAGTTGCCGGAGGCTTCCTCGAGTACGCTGATGTCGGCCTCGCGTCCAACTGCCAGGCTGCCGAGGGTGTCTTCCATGTCGAGCGCGGAGGCGGGGTTGACGGTGGACATTCGTATCACGTCTTCGAGGCTGAAGCCGAGCGCGAGGAAGCGGGACATCATCTCGACCATGCTGTGGACGGTGTTGAGCCGTCCGGGGATGGTGAGATCGGTGCTAATGGAGTGCGGTTCCACTCCCTGTTCGAGTGCGGACCGGGCAACGTCGAAGCTGAAGTTCTGTCGTCCGTGCGCGGTGTCCAGGAATACGCCTCTCTGCTGGGCGTCCATTATCTCAGGCAGCACTTTGCCGTCGGCGTCGAGGATGCGGCCCGCGTTGCCGCTGAACAGGTGGGTGATGATGTCGCCCGACTCTAGCAGCGGCAGCAGTTCATGGGTGATCGTTCTGCCCTCGTCGGTGATGCTCCGGTCGCCGATATGCACCATTAGCCGGACGCCGGCCTCGTTTGCGGCCTGCTTGGCGAGCTTCACTATCTCTATCCCCATGACCGGCACCGCCGGGCCGATGGCCCTTATCTTCACTCCCTGTATCAGGGGCTTGTTGGCGAGAATGACGCGGACGGTCTCCTCCAGGTCTATGTCCTCCCGGCGGGAGAGTTCGGGCTGGTAGTTGAGTCCGGTGCGGGATATGTGGAGCATACAGATGATGCGGGTCCTGGCGTTGGGGACGACGTGCTCGGGGAAGCCGCCGAAGGAGTAGCAGCCCGCGCTTCCGGCATCTACTACGGTGGTAACGCCCGCGTACACTCCGGCGAGGTCGGGATCTACTCCTGTCTGGTTGACACCGTGATAGACGTGGGTGTGCAGGTCTATTAGCCCGGGCGTGACGAGCTTGCCCGCCGCGTCTATCACGCGGGTATCCGGGCCTGGCGCTATGTCAGGGGCGACCTGCGAGATCGCGCCGTTCGTCACCGCGACATCCATTTGGGCGTCTATGCCCTGCGACGGGTCCAGGACTCTGCCGCCTTTGAGAAGAAGATCGGTCATTTGAGTTGCCTCCGTGAGTGTCTAGCGGTCGTCTTCCATGATCATGCGGGCGAGCTGGCGACCCATGCGCACGCTGTAGTTCGTGCCGCGGTCTTCGGGGTATATCTGGGTTGTGTTGGCGAGATAGACACCCTCGAAGGGCGTCCGGTGGCTTGGGATGTGGTCGGAGTAGTTCACGCCGATTACGGGCTGGGCTCCGTCCACGCGGTGGTGATAGATCCTCTCTATCCAGTCGGGAGAGAAATCGGGGTTTATCTTGCGCAGGTGGGGCAGGTACTCCTGCATGAGTTCGTCCTGCTCCATGCGGTAGAGCGGGTTGTCGGTGGTGAGGTAGTTGGATAGATAGACGATGTGCTTGTCGCCGTAGTGTTCCGGCCCTATCAGGTTGGTGTGCTCGATCACCCCGACGAACGGGATCGAGCGGTCCGCGACGTTGAGCCAGTACACGTCGGACAGCTTCCTGTCCAGGACCATGACTATCAGCACGGCTGACATATAGCGCGCGCTGTCGAGTCGCGCCTGGTAGTCCTGCGGCAGCGTGGGAACCAGCCGCGTGAACACGGGAGAGGGCGTAGTCGCCAGAACTGCGTCGAAGGGCTCCTCGACCGGATCGCCGTCTCCGAACTGCACCTCCAGGCTGCGGACGCTGTCGTCCTCTACGACTATCCGGTTTACGGAGGCGGAGATGTGTACCTCGCCGCCCATGTCGCGTATCCTGTCGGCCAGCGTGTCGAACACCAAGCCGAAGCTGCCCATCGGGTAGCCGAGTTTCTCTTTCACCATGCTCTTGCCGCGCGACTTGACCCTGGTGTTGACCTTTCCCCACAGCCAGGCCATCGTGACCTGGTTGTAGTAGTCCTCGCCGAACTTGCCGCGCAGCATCGGGCCCCAGAAGGTGTCGTACATACGCTGTCCGCCGTACCTTCTGAGCCAATCTACGGTGGTTACTCCCTCGTACTTGCGCCAGTCCTTCTGGCGCTGGAGGTACAGGGTCATCAGCCCGAGACGGACGCGGTCGGGCAGGCTGAGGGGTTTGAACTTGAGCAGGTCGAGCGGGGTGACGAAGTCGTAGATCTGTCCGTCGTAGAGCGTGCCGGCGGTCGAGTCTATCCAGCGGATCGTGTGTCCGAGACCAATCTCTTCGAGCAGGTCGAGAATGTCGGTGTCGGAGGTGAACCAGTGGTGGTAGCCACGCTCCAGCCGCTCGCCGCCGACGTCGAACGTCGAAGCGTGGCCGCCGATGAAGGGCGCTCGTTCGTAAACGACGGCCTGGTGTCCCGCTTTCAGCAGGTCATAGGCCGCCGGAAGTCCTGTCGCTCCCGCCCCGATGATTCCGATTCTCAAAGATTCACGTTCTCAGTTTCTCTACTGACGCTCTTGAAAAGCGATAGGTTAGTTGGCACAGTGTCGGAGGATATTTAGCAGTGTATGATCGTCTATTAACGCATATCAGAAGGATAGCGTGATATTCGGATTCGTCCACCACGTATGGTTACAATAGCTCGGTCTTCCAAGAATCTCACGAATTTGCAACAGATACGGCAGCTAAAGAGTCTCCGGCAATGACCGCGTGGGCGTAGGCGGTGCAGGCGCGAATATCATCCAATTCAAGATCGGGGTAGTCGTCCAGGATAGCATCGGGTGCGACACCTTGTGTCAACAGGCTCAGTACGAGCTCCACAGATATTCGCATATCTCGGATGATTGGCTTTCCACCAAAGACATCCGGCCGCGAGGTGATGCGGTTGAGGAGTTCTTGGTTCTTGGGCATGATGTCCCTCCAATGTTCTTCAATATGCCCAGAATATCAGTGTACATTCAATTCTATATCATTAGATAACAGGCTAAAGCCGATTTCTCACAGGGTGAAGGCTCCGAAGACTCTACCTCGACAGCCTTCTCAGCGAGAGGTGGCTCGACCAAAGGATTATCTGTCCGAGGACTATCACGGGCAGCAGAATGACCGCGTGAAGCGCGACCACGTAGCCGCCCGCTACGGACCTGTCAACGGAGGCCAGCGGCCCCAGGACCAGTATCTCGCGCGCTATCAGCTCGAACAGCCCCAGCCCGCCGGGGGCGGCGGGTATCGAGCCGCCGATATTGGTGATGGCGGTGGTCAGGACCATGTTCACGGCCATCGGCGCGGCCCCGTCATGGTATGTCTCGATACCAAAAGAGTAGCCCATTAGCCAGAAGACCGCCACCTCCGTTAGCCAGATGGGTATCGAAAGACCGAACAGCGTGGCAAGAGTCCGCGGATTGCGCAGGGGCGCGATCCCGTCGAGAGCCCTCGTCAGAAGACCGTCCAGGATGGACGTTATCTTTTCGGGAAGCCTGCCAAGCAGACGAAGGACGAATGAATGGGTCTGCTCAGGATAAGCGGACAGCAGAATTAGTACGCAGAACGCGCCTATGAAGGGCAGGGTCAATCCGAGCACCAGAAGGCCGGCTGGCAATCCAAGTCTCTCAGATAGTCCCTCGGCAAGCCCGTCAATCGGCACGAACGGCGTTATCAGCGCGATGAAGAACAGCAGCGCGAGCGCGTCGAATATCCTTTCGACGAAGACCGTTACCAGCGCGGACGCCGTGTTCACGCCCTCGCGCTCGCTCAAGTAGTAGCTCCGAACGAATTCGCCCAACCGCATGGGAAGCAGGTTGTTCGCCATGTATCCGACGACCACGACAGGGAAGAGTCTGCGCGTGCTGACAGGCTTGAGATGCCTGAGCATTACGCTCCAGCGCATCGAGCGGAAATAGACCGAGATGAAGTACATGGCGACCGACGGGGCGATATACCAGTAGTTCGCGCCGGTGAGCGCGTCCAGCATCCGCCCTATTTCTACTGTGAATAGAAAATAAGCCAGCAGGATTATGCTGACTCCGATGCCGATCCAGTATTTCATATTCCCTCGAAGGAAGGCTGAGCCTTCACCCTTATTTGAACAGGACGGCTGTGGACCGGAGAGAGTATCTCATTTACGCTGACTCGTTTCTTGGGATGGAACGCATGGCGCTCGGAGTTGGCGCGTCTTCTCAGGGCGCGCCCCTGTAGTCCTGCGGAACGTTGGCGTTGAAATAGACGTAGGAATCTTCGCTTCCAAGGATGTCGTACACGCCATCCCTGTTCAGCCAGTAGTTCATAGCGCCGCGCCACGCCGACCTGTCCAGGAGTCCGCTCACTATCTTGCCGGGCGTAAGACCCCTGTAAGTGTGCTCGGGGAACCACCAGCGGTGCCGGATACGCTCGCCGTCGAGATAGACTTCGCCGAGTCCGGTGTCCGCCCAGGACTGGTTGGTGGAATGGACGACCAGGACCTGGTTGTCACGGGACGTGCTGAAGGAATTCTCGTTATGCACGGGATACTGCACATTCTTGGCATCCCTGAAGTACCAGGCCCAGGGCCAGCTAAAGCCCGAGGTGGAGTCAATCTCGACCGGAATCTCCGAACCCGCTCCGGTCTCGTCGAAGGTGTCTAGGAGGCGCGTTATATCCGGCGACGTTTGGGTATAGACTATCATCTCGACCGGAATGTCGCCGTTCTGGTACGCGGCGATGACCCCGGAGCGCACGCTAAGCGCGAGCAGAAGGACCGTAAGTCCCAGGACTGAGATGCTCAGGAACTGGGCGCGTCCGATCCTGCGATACATATACACGCCCGCGCCGACCATTCCAAGAACGGCGACAGCCGCGATTACCTGGATCAGAACGTCCTGCGAAACAGCGCCGCCTGGGGAGTAGATGATCAGGCTCCACAGCAGGACCGCCAAGATGGGGACGCCGACTACCAGGAGATACCGCCCATCCCTCACCATTGCGCGCCACTCCACTTTCCGCGCGACTTCAGAGAGGAACTTGCCGGTCATGATGATGAAGGGCAGGGCGATGTTCACCAGAAGCCAGGGCATCTTCTCGCTGGCGATGGTGTACAGGGCGAAAGTAGTGAGCGCCCAGAACGCCAGGAACACGCCGAAGGTCTCCCGCTTGCGCAGGTAGTAGATCGCCGCGACTATCCCCAGCAGGAAGGGCAGGAACTCGTATATCGAGGTGATGAGGAAGTAGTAGTACCAGGGCTGGCTTCCGCGGCCCTCTCCCTGCTGCACTATCCAGTAGCCCAACGCCTGCCATATGCCGCTCTTTACGCCGGCGAAATTGGTCAGGAACGTCGTGTAAAGCAGAATCCAGATGATGTAGAAGATGTTGGCGCATCCGAGCCATAGCCACAGATTCCACCGGGATCCGAAGTAGGCGGACATGGCTATCATGCCGACCACGATTGCGAACGCGATGACGTTGCCTCCGCCCACCGGGTCGCCGATGCGCGCGCTGCCCTCGCCCGATGCGAGGGTAAGGTTCATCCAGCTCAGAAGCGGGGTGTCCTGGAGCAGGGCGGAGAACGCGGACCACATAGGCAGCGTCACCACTATCAGAAAGACCATGAAGGAGGCGGGCCCACCGCGCCTGGACTCGTCCAGAACGCCCAGGAACGAGCTCCACACGCTGTTCAGCGCGCGGCCCAGCGCCACCGGGGGCGAGACGCCCTGCGTTTCGATACTCGACCACGCCTGGGACAGCCTGGGCTGCATCGCCATCAGGAAACACCAGAGTCCCATCATCCCGACCACCATGTAAGCCGACTCTTTGGTGGCGAACATCAGCGCGAGCAAAGCGGCGGATATATACAGGTAGCGGTGGCGTCCTTCGTCGAAGTATCTCCACATACAGATGACGAGACCGAAAGTCCACACCGCCATGAGTATGTCGTTTCGCGCGAAGCGGCTGTAGTACAGCATGGCCGGCGAAACCGTGAGCAGGACGGCGGCGAACAGCGCGCCGAGACGACCGAGCCTGCTCCTGAACAGCAGGGGCATCAGTATGAGCGCGGTCCCCATGAAGGCGTACAGAAGCCTGGCGGTCACCTCGCTGTCGCCAAGCGTGAAGAACAGCGCCGCGTTCACCTCGAACTGGAGCGGCCCGTGCATCATCGGATTGTGTGAGTATCCGTCGCCGGTGGCGAGCTTCCAGGAGTAGAGGGCGTGCAGGCTCTCGTCGTGGTGCATAGCGCGCGCGCCCAGATCCCACAGCCGCATCGCCAGCCCGACAACTACCAGCGCGGCATAGCCCGCCGCCTCCCACCAGCGAACGCCGGCGCGCATCTCGTTCAATGCGGAGCCCAGTCGCGCGGTCAGCGGAGTGGAAGGGGAGGAGGTCGTGGTTTCTGAGACTGTCTGCTCGGAGGCCATGTGTAAAGGAAGGCTGGGCCTTCACCGTTGTTCAGACGGGATGATTGCAGGTAGGGCAGGATCGCGCTTGCCCTGACTTGTGTTTTGTCGCATTAAGTATCAGCTATTGCGAATCGGTGAATCAACCCTTAATGCGAAAGCGCCGCCGCCGCCGATTTTCTCTCCGACATATCCTATTCGCCCCGCAACCGCCTCAACTCGGCTTCCATCTCTGCCATCCTCGCTTCTGCTGACTCTCGCGCTCTTCGCTCAGACTCGGCGCGTTGTTCAGCCAACCCGCGCGCCGCCCGCTCAGACTCGGCGCGTCGTTCGGCTGACTCGCGCGCCATTCGTTCTGACTCGGCGCGTCGTTCAGCCGACTCTCTCCCTGCCCGCTCAGATTCGACGGCTTCCTCAGATTCCTCAGGCGTCCTCTTAAGGAACTCACCCGTGACAGGATCACGCAAGCGCAGAAATCCCTCGTACGACCATATCTCCAGTCCCAATACCTCGCTGTATCCCCAATGTCGCGTCTCGGACTCGCTCACTATCTCGATGGGCTGGTACTCACCGTCCACCAGCGTGTCGCCTCCCAG
>DAOULF010000270.1:0-3694 GCA_034420555.1 Dehalococcoidia bacterium | reverse complement strand
CATGCCGAAGGTGTACCACAGGACGACATCGGCATCCTCCACGCTGCGGTCCGCCGATGTCCACGCGGGCAGGCCGTCGCCGCCCGGATGCTGGTTCACGTAGTCTCCGGCGGCGGCCTTCTCGTCGGGCGAATACGGCGTGACCCATAGATGTTTCTTAATGAAGGCCCCCCTTCGGGACACGCTGGCGTCAGGATGGAGCATGGAGTGAGTATTGTCGCCGGGCGTCAGCTTATAGCTGGTGGGCTGTCCCAGCGCATTGCGTTCGGAAGAACTGGAAACCAGCCAGTGCCTTCCACTCTCCGGGTTGATCATCCTCTGCGCCTCCAACTCGGTTGGCAGTAGCGTCTTCTCGGCATAGAAGGCGTTGCCCTGCGGGTTGTCCGGGCCGCGAGGCTTGGCGACCGCGTTGACCTCATACACCGAGTTGTTCGCCCCGTCCACGCTCATGTCGAGCCGCACGTTGAAGAAGTGCTGGTGAATAGGAGCGTTGAGCTGCGGAGCCACCAGCGTCCCGTACTCTGGCGTCTCTCCCTGGGCAATGGCCGACGTGTGCAATATGCCGGACATCTTGATCTCATACTCTATCGTGCCGTCCTGGTAGAAGTACCAGTAGAAACCGTACTCGTAGTTTCCGACGGTGGTGATGAAGGAGACGACCAGCCGCCTGGACCTTCGTACCTCCACCTGCCCGGTGCGCCAGTCCGTATGCTTCCACAGGATGCCGTAGTCCTCCTCGTGCATACAGATGGCGTTGGGGATCTTCACCGGGTTGCCGCGCGTATCGTGCAGGTCGGCGTCGAAGTAGTAGATCTCGCCGAGGCAGTCACAGCCCAGCACAAGCGAGTTGGTCAACATTCCGATGCCGTATTCGCCGAGGTCGAATGCGTTGCGCCTGAAGTTGTGCGGTCGCGGGTCGCCATACGGAACTACCATCTCGGAAAGGGAGGCGCGGTACATCACGGGGCGCACCTTCCCACTGTCCTCATAGCCGATACCGTGGAGTACCAGCCCCTCGCGCGGGTTGAATCCGAGTCTCATGCTCCACTTCTGCCATGAGACCTTGTTGCCCTCTACGGTAAAGCTCGGGCCTTCAGGCTGTGTAATATCGAGAGGCTTGAGGTCATGGCGAAAGTCCTTGACGTATTCCGCCGCGTAGTTGCCGTCGTTGGGAGGGAGAGGAACGATGCCGTGGTCCTCCACCCGGACGACCTCCATACGATTCAGATCAACGACCGGAATGACTCCCTCTATCGGCCTCGCATACCCGTTGTCATTGGGTCCCGTCTTAAGCCACAAGCGCGCGAAAACGAGACGCAGACCTTCCTCCTCCTCGACGCCAAAGTTGCCTGCGGACCAGGCGTCCACCATTACCATGTCCACGTCGGCTATCCCCCGCCTGGCGAGCGCCTCGATGAATCCCGGATCGGCCTTCACCGCCGCTTCACACTCCGAAAATTCGTCCAGGGTAATACGCGGCTGGACACCCGGTATGTGCGTCCAGGAGACTACCCCGCCGCTCGTCAGCGAAACTACTGCCTCGTGCGTCTCGCTGGTGCGGTTGTCGAACACGATGAAGAACGCTTCCCTGTCGAACGGGTCGCCCGACTTGTAACCGAGTACGACTTCTTTGGGCGGCTCGTTCAGGGTGACGGTCTCGAATCGCGTCTCTTTGCCAAGTCCGCGCTCGGACTTGAGAATCGCCACCGCCTCAGCGATTTCTCCAGGAGTCAGCGGATCCAGCGGATGGTTCACTCCGGCTCGGATATCCGTCTGCTCCGGTCGTTGGGCCGTGATAGTCATTGCAAACACCTCACTGCGTAATTCATAAAACTCAGGAAGAAGACTCAAGGGCAATGTACGAATGAGGATGAGGACTGTCAAGCCGTCAAATCACAGTTGGGGGACAACCACAGTCAAGCCACCCGTTCCACCCATTAAACAGCGCGTATGACATAAGCCATGATACATAGAAATTTAGATACGCTCGCCCTGCTTCGTGTGCCGAATGCGTCCTGCATACGCGCCCGCGTTCTGGTACACTGCCGACATCAATCGAGTTTCAGCAAAGGCCATTCTTGGGAGAGTCGCATTATGGTTTTCGGAGCGGGATCAGACATCTATCGCAGCCTGGGAGTCAAGTCGGTCATAACCGCATCCGGCTCCACGACGCTTTACGGGGGCAGCAAACTCAGGCCCGAAGTCCTCGATGCAATGGAGAAGGCGTCGGCGACCATGGTCAACATGGACGACCTCAACGTCGCCGCTGGCAAGGTGATCGCAGAGGTAACGGGCGCCGAGGCCGGGCTGGTAACCTCCGGCTCGGCGGGCGGACTTGTACTCCAGGCAGCGGCGGTGATGGCCGGAAACGACCCGGCCAAGATGGTCCGCCTCCCCAATGCCGACGGCATGAAGAACGAAATCATCATGCACCGCAGCCAGCGCTTCCCCTACGACCAGTGCTACACCGCCACCGGGGCGACCATAGTTGACATCGGCGACGGGCGTCGCTGCCACGCCTGGGAACTCGAAGCCGCCATAAACGAGAACACGGCTGCCATCGCCTACCTCTTTTCGGGGTTCGTTTCCCGCCGTGCCATACCTTTCGATCAGGTCGTCGAGATAGCGCACGCAAACGACGTTCCGGTGATAGTGGACGCGGCTTCCTACCTTCCGCCCAGGGCGAACCTGACTCGCTTCATCGAGGCGGGCGCGGACTTGGTGCAATTCTCAGGCGGCAAGGCGATACGCGGCCCGCAGGGAACCGGCGTGCTCGCCGGACGCGCCGACCTCATCGAGGCGGCCTACGCCAACGCGAGCCCTCACCAGTTCATCGGGCGCGGCATGAAGGTCGCCAAGGAAGAGATCATCGGCCTGGTCGAGGCGATCCGCATATTCGCCAACGAAGACGAGGAAGCCGAGAACCGCAGGTACGCCGAGATGTGCGGCCAGGTGGTGGACGCGCTCATCGAGATGCCCGGACTGGAAGTGACCGTCGAACACGACGATTGGGACTATCTCACGCCCATCGCCATTCTGCGCTTCACGCGAGACTGGCGCGGCCCGTCCCGCGACGAAGTGCGCGACACGCTCGCGTCCGGCGACACCCCGATCTACCTGCACGACATACACAACCCCGACGAACTCGGCGTTGACCCGTTCAACCTGGACGAACGAGAGTTGGGGATCGTGATAGACAGGCTGCGTGAGACTCTGCTGAATGGATGACAAGAACCAATAGGCGCGGTCCGGGGCGAACCTCAAACGTCCCAGGGCGCCGACTCGCTATGGAGCGGATGGAAACGGCCATGACTACCAGAGCGACAATCCAGAAACCTTCTACCAAGACGGACAGGTTCGACTTCGAGCCGGACGAACTGATTGACGGACGCGCGCCTATCGAAATGATGCAACACGAAACTATCCGCCACTTCACCAATTGCGTAGGCGACTGGATGAACGCCAGGGGCGAGACCTACCTCATAGGCAACAACCTGCCCGTGCGTCCGTATTCGGACAACCTGCGCATATCTCTGGCCCCGGACTTGTTCTTCGGTTACGTTGATGATATTACGCCCTTCTTGATGGAGACCGGCTACAACATCTGGCAGGTGGGCAAGCCGCCCGACCTCGTTCTGGAAGTAGCGTCTCGAACCACGTACCAAAAAGACGTAAACGAAAAGCCCGCCATCTA
>DAOULF010000269.1:0-7880 GCA_034420555.1 Dehalococcoidia bacterium | reverse complement strand
GAGCGGCTTCGACATCGTTACCGCGTCCGAGATAATGGCGATTCTCGCCCTGTCGAGAGACCTCCAGGACCTGCGCGCCAGGCTCAGTCGTATAGTCGTCGGGTACACCAACGAGACCAGGGCCGCAGACCGCACACCCATCACCGCCGAGGACGTCGGCGCCGTCGGCTCGATGATGTCCCTGCTCCGCTACGCCATACAGCCCAACATCGTCCAGACCACCGAAGGGCAGCCCGTGATAGTCCACGCCGGCCCGTTCGGCAACATAGCGCACGGCTGCTCATCCGTCGTTGGCGACAGGCTCGCGCTCGGTTACGCCGATTACGTTCTCTCAGAGGCCGGCTTCGGCGCGGACCTCGGATTCGAGAAGTTCATGCACATCAAGGCGCGCTTCAACGGCCTGGAGCCGCACGCCGCCGTCATCGTGGCGTCGGTGCGCGCCGTCAAGTACCACGGCGGAGTCCGGGTGCGCGACCTTGGGACGCCCAACGTCGAGGCCGTACAGGAAGGGATGGCGAATCTTACTCACCTGATAGGAATGATCAAGTCCTTCAATCTGCCCGTAGTCGTCGCGCTCAACCACTTCCCGACCGACGCGCCCGAAGAGACGGCTATCCTGAAACAGGGCTCAGAGGAGGCGGGCGCGTTCGCAGCTGTGGAGAGCAAGGTGTTCGCAGAGGGCGGCGCGGGCGGCATGGAACTCGCCGAGGCGGTCATAGCCGCTACCGAGGCGGACGACCATCCCGAAATTGACTACGCCTACGCCATAGATGATACGCTTCGTGACAAGGTAGTCGCTCTCTCAAAGCGCGTTTACAACGCAGAGAACGTGCGCTGGGCTCTTCCGGCAGGCCGGACGCTCCGCCAGTTCCAGGAACGCGGATGGGGAGATCTGCCCATCTGCATGGCCAAGACGCACCTGTCCATATCCCACCGTCCCGCGCTCAAGGGACGGCCATCGGGCTACACCTTCCAGCTATCCGACGTTCGCGCCTCCATCGGCGCCGGGTTCATCTATCCCATAGCCGGAAACATAGTCACCATGCCCGGCCTACCCGGCTCCCCGCGCCAGCTAGACGTTGACGACGAGGGCAACATCCTGGGCCTGTAACTACTCCAAGAATCTAGGAGATCAGCTATGACTTACAAAGTGGAAGAAGTCGGAGAGAAGGGCGAGATAGTCATAGGCGAAGAACTGCGCGAAAAATTGGGCATAGGACCCGGCTGGCGCGCCTACCAGTTCGTTGAAGACGATCACCTCATAATCTACTTTCATCCTCCCAGAAAGTACGACTCTTTGGCCGGTAGCCTCTCTAAGTATGTGAACGAGGATAATAAGTATAACGATGAGGACTGGCACAAAGTAAGAGAGGAGGCTTGGATGAAGGCCATCGAGGAAGACCATTACCAATGGAAATGAGCCTCAATCCCCCTTTTATAGACACGAATGTAATCGTCCGACATCTAGTCGGTGAGCCTGCTGAACTGGCGGCAGAGGCCACCCGTATCATAGAAGAAGTCGAGAATCTTCAGGTTTCTAGCGTCGCACTGACCGAAACAGCGTTTGTCATGAGGTCTGTCTATCATGTTTCACGCGAAACCATTGTTGACCGTCTCATGGCATTGGTCGAGAGAGACAACATATCTACCTACGCCCTGGATAAGAGTCTTGTCCTGCGGGGCTTGGAGATGTGCCGACCCTCAGGCAGAGTCTCCATAGCCGACGCTATGATATGGGCCGCCGCCCGCACCGACGGCGCAAGCGCCATCTACACGTTTGACCGCCGCTTCCCTGGCGACGGCATCGAAATACGTCAAACCCTCTAATCCGGCCCGACGGACGGAAAGAAAATGCCCGAATTCTTCAACGTTCGTTCCCCCTCCCAGGCGTTTGACGACCTGCGTCCCCACATCTCCGCCATAACTGAGCGTGAGACCATACCCACCACATCCGCTCTGGGTCGCGTAATAGCAGACGAAATCCGCTCACCTGAAGACCTGCCCGCCTTCCCCAAGTCCTCTATGGACGGCTTCTCAGTTCGAGCCCGCGACACCTTTGGCGCGTCCGAGTCTATGCCCGCCCTGCTGGAAGTCGTTGCCGACATTCCCACCGGAACAGGCCCAGACCACGCCCTGAACGTCGGGGAAGCCGCCGTCGCCTACACCGGCGGTATGCTCGCCGACGACGCCGACGCCGTCGTAATGATAGAGCGCACTCAGCCCGCCGACGAAACTTCCATCGAGGTCCTGCGTCCCGTAGCGCCGGGCGAGAACGTCATACAAGTGGGCGAGGACGTCCGCGCTGGGGACACGCTTTTCCAACCCGGCCACACCATCCGCCCCCAGGACATCGGCGGCCTGCTGGCGCTCGGCATAACAGAGGTCCCTGTCCTCAGAAAACCCAGGGTCGCCATCGTCTCTACCGGCGACGAACTCGTCGCGCCCGAAATCCAGCCGCCGCCCGGCAAGATACGCGACGTCAACACCTACACTATCGCCGCCCGTGTCGCTCAATGCGGAGCCGAGCCCGTGATAGTCGGACTTGCGCCCGACGAGTACGAACCCCAGTTCCAGGCCGCCCGCGACGGCATTCGCGCAGCAGACGCGCTCGTCTTCTCAGCCGGAAGTTCCCTCAGTACCCGAGACATGACCGCCGACGTCTTCAACCAACTCGGCGACCCTGGAGTCCTACTGCACGGCATATCCATCAAGCCCGGCAAGCCCACCATCGTCGCCGTAGCCGGCGGCAAACCCCTCTTCGGACTCCCCGGAAACCCCGTATCCGCCCTCGTAGTATTCGATCTGCTCGTCGCCCCCACCATCCACCTGCTCTCCGGCGCGAAGAACCCACCTGCCGCCAACACCGTGGACGCAATCCTAACCGCCGACATTCCCTCCGAGTCCGGCAGAGAAGACTACGTGCCCGTAACCCTCTCTAACTCCGACGGAACACTCCACGCCGCCCCCGTATTCGGCAAATCCAACCTCATCTACACCCTCATAAACTCCGACGGGATGATCCACGTCCCCGCCCACTCCGGCGGCCTCTACGCAGGGGAGATGGTTTCGATCCGTCTATACTGAATAGACAGCTTACTACTTGGCCCTCATCAACCATTTCTGCTCTTTGACGGGACCGCTCAGCCACGTCTCCACATACTCTTGGCGTTCGTCTGGGACCTCTACGCCCAAACTGTCGGCCAAGCGTGTCATGAAGTTGAAGGTGCAGGTAATGAGTACCACCGAAAGGATCTGCTCATCGCTCAACCCGTGCTCCCTCAGAGCTATCACGTCTGACTCGCGCATAGCCCACGGCTCACGGGTTAGTTTCGTGGCAAAGTCCAGCATGGCCCTGGTCACAGGATCAAGGTCGGCGTTCCTGTAATCGTGCATGACGTGGCTTGCCAGTTCAGGATCATCGGAGGCGTGACGGAGAAACTCCCCGTGAGCCATAGTTCAGAACCGGCACTCGTTCTGGGCTGAAACGGTGGTCGCTATCGCCTCTTCCTGCGTGCGAGTGAGAGCCGACGCCCCGAAGGTTATAGCGTTGTTCAAGTCGTTCACCGCCTTCATCGCGGCGGGATTGATAGACATGACGTTGATCACGTTCGCCCAATGCAATCTCTCTTCCGCTTCACGAATCCAAGACATGGCTCAATCCTTTCTCTAAAATACCGAGTGGGTTAAGATGCAAAGACGCAACCGCTCCGCTCCAATACCGGATAGTCCAAGAATCTCGAAAGGATACCACAAAGCCATGAGCGCCGAACCTCAGCTATTCAGAATCAATCATAAAAGCCAGGAATCCGAAAGAATCTCAGAGGTAGATTTCTCTAATCTCGGATTACAAGAGCGGTGGGACATACAGGAATGGGTAGCGGACAACCCGGGTATTCTGGGTGAGGATTTGCTGATAATAACCAAAGAGTTCAGCGATTTCGACAGAACTCGCGAGCGGCTTGATCTCCTGGCAGTGGACACGGACGGAAAACTGGTAGTCATTGAACTAAAGCGCGATGATAGTGGCTCAGACGTACACTGGCAGGCTATCAAGTACGCAAGTTACCTACGCCAAGCCAATCAAGATGAAATCATCCATATGCTTGCCGCACATGAAAAGGTGTCGGATGAAGAGGCGGAACAGAGGTTGAGGGATCACATTGACTCGGATAATCTCGATATTCTGAACAACGACCAACGCATCATCCTCGCAAGCCACAGATTCGCGCCGGAAGCCACTTCCGCCGTATTGTGGCTGAACGAGAAGGCCCAGAATGAAAACCTGATAACCTGCATCCAACTTACGCCATACCCTGATTCTGAGAACTCTGATTCGCTGTATCTACAGGCGAATACGATAATTCCCGTGCCTGGCACTGAAAAATACATTATCCGTGTGGGTACTTCGCAAGGAGAAGGCACTGCGACAGTACAGTCCCCCAACTCGAATGTAAGCGATGATGTAACTAAGTTCCTCAGAAAAGCGGCGAATCTAGCTATTGAAGGACTTCCTGATGAAATCAGACCCGACAAAAAGAGCAAATGGGCGGGCGGACCACCTCATTTTCGCTACTATAACCTTTGGTATTCTCGGCCTCCATGGTCGCGTTCCAACAAAAGGCTGGTGAATTATCAGATAGCTCTCCAACCTCTGGATGGTGGAATATTCAGGGCAAGTGCAAGGTCGGAAATCTTTAAGTCAACCATAATGAAATCGTTGAATTATACCGAAGATGATGTTGATGCACTGGAAAGTATCGCTTTCAATCCTGAGTGGATAGAAATTGCCGACGAAAGCATTCTTGACCAGAACCTTGAAGAAAGGATTTCCAAGGCTCTCAGGTCGCTTATCGAAAAACTTACGCCTGAAGTAGAACGGTTCGAAGACGAACGAGCCAACCAAGAAGCCGCTCCATGACCTCCCGCCGCTACTACCTCCAGGACATCCCGCTGTCCGACGCCACCAGCCGCTACACTAGTGCCCTGAGCCAAGCCGACGCTCTCACCCCATCCCAGCCCGAGCGTCTCCCCATCCAAGACGCCCTCGGCAGGATAACCGCCAAGCCGGTCTGGGCCGCTCGCTCCGTCCCGCACTACGACGCCTCCGCCATGGACGGCGTTGCCGTCCGCTCCGCCGACACCGTTGGCGCGTCTGAGACTTCACCTCTCGCCCTCACCCTGCCCGATCAGGCCGCCTGGGTGGACACTGGCGACCCGGTCCCGGATGAGTTCGACGCCGTGATTATGATAGAAGTCGTGCGGCGCCTGGATGACTCCACCATCGAAATCAGGTCGCCCGTCCCACCCTACAACCACGTCAGGCCCCTCGGTGAGGACATCGTAGAGTCCGAACTGCTCCTGCCCCAGAACCACCGCCTGCGGCCCGCCGACCTCGGAGCCTGCGCCGCTGCTGGCGTAACGACAATCGCCGTCCGTCCCAAGCCTACGGTTGCCATCATCCCCACTGGCAATGAACTTATTGACATTTCCGACGATCCCAAGCCTGGAGACATAGTTGAATTCAACTCAATAGTCCTTGCGTCTATGCTCCAAGAGTGGGGCGCAGACCCAACCCGCTTTCCCCCCGTCCCGGACGATCCCGAAGCGCTCAGGAACGCGATAGCCGAAGCCGTCGGCCAATTCGACATTGTTCTGGTGAACGCCGGGTCCTCCGCCGGAAGCGAGGACTACACCGCGGGCTGCATCGAGGAACTGGGCGACCTGGTAATTCACGGCGTCGCCATCCGGCCCGGACACCCCATCGTTCTGGGCGTCGTTCGGGATAAGCCCGTCATCGGCATCCCGGGCTATCCTGTGTCTGCCGTCATAGCCTGCGAACTATTCGTGCAGCCCATCATCGAATCCATGCTGGGACGCCCTACCGACCCTGACCCTGACGCGGCAGCCACCATGACCCGCCGCGTCCACTCCCCCATGGGCGAGGACGAGTTTCTGCGCGTCCGTCTCGGGCAAGTGGGCGACACGCTTGTGGCGACACCGCTCCAGCGCGGAGCGGGTGTCATAAGCTCGCTGGTCCGCGCCGACGGGATAGCCCTCATCCCACGCAACTCCGAGGGTATCGAGGCTGGCAGCGACGTTCAGGCGCGCCTTCTCAGGCCGATGGCCGACATAAGCCGCACTATCGTCGCAATCGGCAGCCACGACCTCATACTTGACCTTCTCGCCAGCCGTCTCAGCGAGCGTCCCGGCAACCCGACTCTCGCCTCGGCCAACGTCGGCAGTCTGGGCGGACTTCTCGCAGTTCGCAGAGGCGAGACACACATCGCCGGTTCCCACCTCATGGACGAAGGCACCGGCGAGTACAACGTCTCCTACATCGAGCGTTACATCCCCAACAGGCAGGTCGCGCTCGTCCACCTCACCGCCAGGACGCAGGGGCTTATGACCGCTCCCGGCAATCCGTTGGGAGTGTCCTCGCTCTCTGACCTCACCAACCCCGGCGTCCGTTTCGTCAACCGCCAGCGTGGAGCAGGCACCCGCGTACTTCTCGACTTCAAGCTCCGGGAACTCGGCATTCCCACCGAATCCATATCCGGCTACGACCGCGAGGAGTACACCCACCTCGCCGTTGCCGCCGCCGTTCAGGGCGGGCGGGCCGACGTCGGACTCGGCATCCTCCCCGCCGCTCGCGCCATGGGACTCGATTTCATCCCCCTGTTCGACGAGCAGTACGACCTCGTAATCCCCACCGAGTTCTACGAAAGCGGCCTGCTTGCTCCCATGCTGGACATGATTCGCTCTCCCGTATTCCAGTCCGAGGTGCAAGCTCTCGGTGGCTACAACGTCAGTCAAATGGGAACCCTCAAGGCCATCTTGGGTAGCGAATCGCTCTGACTTCTGCTAACCTGAACCTATGAGCGAATACCCGAACAGTCCTGCCGACGTAACCGCCGTCATCCTCGCCGGGGGCATGAGCAGACGCCTTGGCCGCAACAAGGCGCTCGAACCCTTCCAGGGCGAGCCTCTCATCCGCCGCGTAATTCAGAGGATAGGACAGGTCGCCTCCAACATCATCATCGTCGCCAACGACGATGAGCGGGTCGCCGAACTCGACCTCCCTGGCCACGTAACGCCCGTCATTGACGAATACCCGGGCAAGGGTTCGCTCGGAGGAATCTACACCGGCCTCAAAGCCTCGCCTACCCAGTGGGCCATCTTCTGCGCCTGCGACATGCCCTTCCCAAGCCCCAGGCTCTACCGCGCCCTCCTATCCAATCGAGAGGCGAACGACGCTGTTGTCCCCGTTGTGGACGGCAGGCCGGAGCCGATACATGCCGCATACTCCCGCGCCTGCCTGGGACCAATCCGCGAGAAACTGGCCGCCGACCGGCTGAAGATTTCCGGCTTCTTCGACGACGTGAGAGTACGCTACTTCACCGAAGACCGTGTGCGCGAAATTGATCCCGACCTTCTCAGCTTCTTCAACATCAACACCCAGCAGGATTTGGAAAAGGCCAACCAAATAGCTTTGACTGATCTTGAACAATGAATACTAAAACGGAAAACAGAGTGATAGTCCGCGTAGAACTGTTCGGGCACGCCCGGTCCGTGGCCGGAGTCCGCGACCTGAAACTCGCCCTCCCGCCCCGGTCGGGCGCGTCCGACCTGGCCGCCGCGCTTGCAGATGAGCTCCCGTCCCTGCTGTCCGTCGCGCTTGAGTCAGACTGCTCGCGCCTGCTTCCCAGCTACACCGCGAATCTCAACGGATTAGAGTTCATGGGCGACGAACCAATCCCAATCTCTCCGGGCGACAGAATCTTCCTGTTCTCCAGCCAGGCCGGAGGCTAACCAAACTGAAAACTGAAAACTTACAACTGAACATTGATTTGTACGGTTACCACGGAGCCGTCCTGGTCGTT
>DAOULF010000268.1:0-3790 GCA_034420555.1 Dehalococcoidia bacterium | reverse complement strand
GTCAGGTTCGCCCGCGAGAGTCCGTTCCCTGAACTCGACGACCTGTATAAGAATGTGTATGCCTAGACCATGACCAGTTAGTTTTGCGACTTATCGATCCCATCCCACCCCTGGATTGCCGAGCGGCGAGCCCTTCGGGGTTCCCGCTTTCGCGGGAATGACGGAGGGGAACGCGGGAATGACAAATAATGATTGGAGTATGGCATCTTTATATGGATGTGGTACTAGGACTTGGAGCGCGTTATGCCCGAGATGATAATCAGAGAGGCCATTGCCCGCGGACTGCGTGAGGCCCTGGACAGGGACGAAGACGTGTTCATGATGGGCGAGGACATCGGCGCATACGATGGCGCATACGCCGTGACGCGCGGATTCCTCGAACGCTATGGGCCGGAACGCATCCGGGACACGCCCATATCCGAGTCCGGCTTCGTGGGCGCCGCCATTGGAGCGTCCCTGGTGGGAATGAGGCCGGTCGTAGAGATCATGACCATCAACTTCTCCCTGCTGGCGATGGACCAGATCATCAACCACGCGGCGAAGCTGAGATATATGTCCAACGGCCAACTCAAGGTGCCGATGCTGATAAGGACGGTCACCGGAGGCGGGGCGCAGCTCGCCGCTACGCACTCGCAGAGCTTTGAGGGATGGTACGCCTCGGTTCCGGGGCTCAAGGTCGCCGTGCCGTCCACGCCGTATGACGCGCTCGGACTGATCCGCAGTTCGCTCAAGGACGAAAACCCGATCATCTTCGCCGAACACGCGCTCATATACGGCTTGAGGGGAGAAGTCCCTGAGGACTACTACGAGGTGCCATTCGGCAAGGCCGAGGTGCGCCGCGAGGGTTCGGACGTCACTATCATCGGATACTCGCGCATGGCGCACGTCGCTATGCAGGCCGCCGACAAGCTGGCCGAGCGCGGCAGGCAGGCCGAGGTCATTGATCTCAGAACGCTCAGGCCGCTGGACATCGAAACGATAGCCGAATCGGTCAGGAAGACCAACCGAGCCGTCGTGGTCGAAGAGGCGTGGCAGACGGGCGGATTCGCGGGCGAGGTCGCCAGCGCGATCCACGAAGAGGCGTTCGACTACCTCGACGGCCCGGTCGTGCGCGTGGGAGGAATTGACGTGCCCGCGCCCTACTCGGGCCAGCTCGAAGCCGCGACCATTCCCGACGCGGACAGGGTAGTGAGCGAAATAGGCCGCACTTTCGGAATATAGAACTTGCAAACGATTTAACGATCCTGACTGAACCATTATCGTAATAGGACTTACGTGGTTGGATAGGTGTGGATTCCCGCTTTCGCGGGAATGACGATGAGCCCACTGTATTCAAGCGCGCAACTCCTTCGTAAATCAAAGCGGCTCTACGGTCTCATGGAGAGCCGCATTACCTATTATAGAGAGGGGTAGTTCCTTGGCTACTACTGAACTCACCATGCCCCAGATGGGCTACGATATGCAGGAAGGCACCGTCGTGCGGTGGCTGAAGGACGAAGGCTCCAACGTCGAGTTGGGAGAGCCTGTCGCCGAGATCGAGACCGACAAGGCGGTGGTGGAATTCGAGTCCTACGCCTCCGGCGTATTGCAGACGATACTCGTCGAAGAGGGCGCCACCGTGCCCGTCGGTCAGCCAATCGCCGTCGTCGGCGAAGAGGCCGAAGTTACCGCAACGGCTCCTGCGCCCGAACCGGAGCCCGTGGTCGTCGAAGCCGAACCCGCCTCTCAAGCGCCTGCCGAAGAGGAGGAAGCTCACGATGCGATTCCTCTCGGAGCTTCATCTGCCTCGGCAGCGCCAGTTGACGGCGCCACCGAGGAACCGCCGGAAGCGCCCAGTGAACCGGCCCCCGCCAGGCGCATATTCGCCACGCCAATCGCGCGCCAGATGGCGTCCGAGGCCGGAATAGACCTCGCCGACGTGGACGGCACCGGGCCGGGCGGACGAATCGTGAAAGAGGATATAGCGCGGTTTGTCGCGTCGGGTGCCGCCGAACCCGAGGTCGAAGCCCCGGTCGTGGTAGAGCCCGAACCCGTGGTGGTGGAAGAAGCTCCGGTCGTTGCCGAGGTCGTAGAAGCAGAACCTGAGATAGAAGCGGAGCCAGAGGTCGAGCCGGCAGCCGCGCCCGAAGTCGAGATTCCGGTGGCTGCGGCGGAGCCCGAAGTGGAGGAGGTCGTCGCTGAACCCGAACTCATACCGCTGTCCCGCGTGAGGCAGCAGATAGCGCGGGTGACGATCCGCTCCAAGGATGAAAAGCCGCACTTCTACGTCAACACGGACGTGGACATGACCGACGCGATGGCGCTCAGGGGGCAGATAAACGACGCTCTCGCCAACCGGGGTGTTCGCGCTACTGTAAACGACCTGATAATCGCGGCGAGCGTCCGCGCGCTGAAGAAGTTCCCCAAGTTCAACGCATACTACGAGGACGGCAGCATCAGGATGAACGACGACATCAACGTCGGCATTGCGATGGCGCTGGAAGAGGGCCTGATAATGCCCGCCATCGTTGGCGCGGGCGAGATGTCCCTGGTCGAGATAGCGCAGGCTACCAAGGACCTGGCCGCGCGCGCGAACCAGGGCATTCTGCGACCGGAGGAGTATTCGGGCGGCACGTTCGCAGTGTCCAACATGGGCATGATGAACGTGACCAGTTTCGTGGCGATAATCCAGCCACCCCAGACCGCTGTCCTGGCCGTCGGCGCGGTGCAAAAGCGCCCGGTCGTGGCCCCTGACGACAGCATCGTTGTCCGCCAAATGATGACCGCAACGCTGTCCGCCGACCACCGCATAGTGGACGGCGCCGAAGGCGCGTTCTTCATCAACGAGATAAAGCGACTACTGGAGAACCCGCTGGGCGTGATACTCTAGGCCATTAGTGGTTCAGGATGGACTCCCAGTCGGGACGACTAGGAGATGCGCCGAAGTCCCTGATGAGTAGTCGGAGGATGTCATCTAAGGACACCCGGCCTGCGGGCAGATGCGCGGTCTGGAACTCCTGGCGCCCGATCATCGCGCCATGTCCTATATGCAGGTGATGAGAGATGAACGAACTTCGCCCCATTGGATGCCAGTGATAGGCCAGGATTTCCCTGCGTTCGGCATCCAGAATACTGTATTCGTAGCCTTCTTCTATCACTGTCCACGGCGCATGATAAATCTCAGATTCGGCGATACGGTAGTACTGACGAAAAGCTAGCCAGAGCTAGACCTTCCTCCAAGTCTGACTGGACGCCTTTCGTTCAGCGTCAGAACGTGAGGTGAATCTGATACGTAGTAACCGCCGCCGACACCGACGACGGCGTCCGTTATACACGATACGGCGCGTTGAATTGTATCAACGTATTCGCCGACAGCCTCAGCCGGCGTCCTACCAGGCATCGCAATCCCATGCTTCGGGTATCGTCATCGCCAAGCTGACGACTTCACTGTGGAGTTCAGGCTTGCCGTCGAACTTCCCTGCTTTCCATGCCTCGAAGAACTCGTCGAGGCTCATGCCGAAGTTCTCCTGGGCTTCTCTTTCTCTGATTTCCCGCCACTCCTCTTCGGCGTAGTAGTGTGGCTTGGGTACTTCTATTTCCTCTACCTTTTCGATCTCGGTTGCCATGAGAGGCCTCCGTTTACTTCTGTGAGACTCTTGAGTATCTCAATTGTACACGAGAACTATTGAGTTCACCAATTCAGAGCAGCGGCAGGACGTGGCGCTCTATGGCGTGGGCGAGGCCGTCATCTTCTACGGATGGGACTACGTATCTTGCGGCATCCCGAACCTGTTGGGGGGCGTTGCCCATG
>DAOULF010000267.1:0-24507 GCA_034420555.1 Dehalococcoidia bacterium | reverse complement strand
CTCTGACCGAGACATGAAGTTCGGCGACAGTCTATGTATCGTCATTCCCGCGAAAGCGGGAATCCACTCAGCCCGGCTGGGTAGAATGTGGCGACATCACTCCGAGTTGGTATGAGCAGGGTCCTGAAGAGCCTTTTGAAATCGTCTCAGACCATGGTATGGCTTTACCAATAAGCCCCATTCTGAGATACTGCCCAAACAGTCCAGCCGAAATCATCTGGCTAACGCTGCAAGGGAGGTAAACGATGGAGTACAAGTACGCCCTGCTTCTAAGACAGCAATGGTTTAATAAGGGAAACCCCATGTGCGAGCATCCGCGTATCGAGCGCGAGACCTACGAAGGGACCGATACCGGAGACGACGTATGTACGACCTGCGGCAAAGGCTCACCCCGCGCCGCGACAAGGAGTGAGCGAAGCGCTCGATGACCACACCCACAGACTTATGCCGCTATCTCAGCCCCTTCAATCTATTGGCACGATTGCGGCGTAATGCTAAACTTGAGTGGATACTTCAAGGCGGACTCTGTTGACTATGGACGGCTTTATCGAACACCAGACGTTGGACGTGAAACTGCCGACGATGATTACGGCATTCGCGGGCTGGCCGGATGCTGCTGAGGCCGCCACACGGGCTATACGCTACCTGGTCCGCAAGCTGCCTGCCAGGAAATTTGCCGAAATTGACCCCGAAGACTTCTACGACTTCACGGTCACGCGCCCGCACACCAGGATGAATCGTCGTGGCAAGAGAGTCATACGCTGGCCCAGGAACGACTTCTACTACTTCACCGACGACGATGATGAAAACAATAACCTGCTGCTGTTCGTTGGGACCGAGCCGAACCTCAAGTGGCGAGCGTACTCCAACATCATCACCGATGTTGCGGTCAGGAGCCAGGTCAACCTGGTCGTTTCACTGGGAGCCCTGCTCGACGCCGTACCCCACACGCGCGAACCCCGCGTCACCGGTCGCGCAAGTTCCACCGAACTCACCGGCAAGGTCAAGTGGCTTGGCATTCAGAATTCAGGCTACCAGGGACCGACCGGAATACATACCGCGTTCACCGACGCCTGCAACAAGTGCGGCCTCGAGCACGCCAGCATCTGGGGCCACAGCCCCCACTACGTTCAGACCTCGCCAAATCCCCAGGTCAGCCACGCGCTGCTCACAAAGCTCAACAACCTGGTGGACTTCGACGTAGATCTCGAGGAACTATACCTCGCTGGGCAAGCCTTCGGAGAAGATGTCTCCAAGGCCATAGACTCCCAGTCCGACGTGGGCGCTTACGTCACCAAGCTGGAGCAGCGTTACGACGCATCCCACCAGCCCGAGGACGAAGAGATCCCCGAACCCGGTGACATGGTTCGCGAGTTGGAGAACTTCCTTCGCACCCAGCGCAGACCCGGAGATTCGAGCAGCGATGACTGATCGTCCCGCGGACTGTTTCGTATCCGTAAACGGCAACTCGCTTCACTACCGCGACTGGGGCGGGAACGGCCAGCCCATCGTGCTGGTACATGGACTCGCATCGAATTGCCGCATCTGGGACCTGGTCGCGCCAATTCTCGCTGAGGAATTTCGCGTAATCGCTCTTGACCAGCGAGGCCATGGCCAGTCCTTCAAACCCGACGAAGGCTACGACTTTGCCACGGTAGTCTCCGACCTCGATGGAGTCATTGACGCGCTCGGACTTCCCAATCCGATCATCGTCGGACACTCATGGGGAGGCGACGTGGCTCTGGAGTACGACATCGCCTATCCTGGCAAGGCAAGGGGCCTCTGCTTCATTGACGGCGGCACCATCGAAATCTCTGGCCGCGCCGACTGGACCCTGGACGACGCTAAACGAGAAATGGCGCCTCCGCTCTGGACAGGCGTGACTATCGAGGCGTTCAGAGCGCGGCTCCGATCCCGCAGCATCGCCATGGACAATCCCCACATCGAGGACATAGTTCTCGCCAACTTCGACGTGCAGGACGACGGAACAATCGCATCTAGGCTCAGCCGCGAGAACCACTTCAGGATAATCGAGGCCCTCTGGGACCACAGGCCCTCCGAGCTATACCCCAACGTCCGCTGCCCCGTCCTGCTCATGCCCGCCAGGCAGAAGGGCGACGACTCCCCGCAGGCGCGCCGGTTCAGACGCGAAGAGTCCATAGCCAGGGCCGAATCCCTGCTTCCCAAGGGCAAAACCGTCTGGATGGAAGACAGCATCCACGACGTCCCCATACAGAGACCCCAACTCGTAGCCTCCACAATCGCCACCCACATCAACAGCGGCTTCTTCGCTTGATAAGCCTCAGGAATCCATTTCTTGGCGGTTCATCGCATCCATCGTATAGCCGCTCGAGCCGCTCGGCTACCTCTCTGTTCTTCATACAGCCGCTCCACCACATCCTGCGGCACCGACACCCCAGATTCCTCAAGCCGTCTCCTGAGGAGTTCGATTCCCTCCTGACGTCCCTCGTCGCGTATCTGCCTCAACTTCGCTTCGCGGATGGATTTTCCCGTCTCAAACATCTCAGGAACCGTTTCGATTCTGTTCTTCATACAGCCGCTCAGCAACATCCGGCGGCAATGACACGCCGGACTCCTCCAGAACAGTTCTGAAGAACTCGGCTGTCTCACGACGCCCCTCATAACGCCCTTCTTTGATTCCCTCCTGACGCCCCTCTTGCTTACCCTCATCACGAATCTGCCTCAACTTGGCTTCCCTGATCGCCTTTCCTGTCTCGAACATCTTTCTCCCCCAATCGAACAGCGCGCCCAGCGGGACTACCAGCGCCCAATATAGCTGAACCACTGCGGTTCGGAACGCCTCAAACAGCCAGTAATCCGAACCCGAGAACACTTCCAGAACTGCTACGCTACTCAAAGCGACAAGCGCAAATCCCGCCGCCTGCCAGCCTATGCCGCGGTCACCAAGTCCGCGCGACGTTTCCGATGCATTCATTCTACCACCACATTTCCGCGTAGTGTGTACCCACTACAACAGCGGCTTCATGTTCATCACCGGAACCTGCGCGTGACCGTTTACCGACGCCCCCACAGGCGAAGCGCCCGTTACGGCCAGAGGTATGTCGTCGCTGAATTCGGAGTTGCGTATCGCGCCCGGACGCTGTATCCCCGTACCAACGAGAGTCAGGCTGACCTTCTTCCTCATCTGCTTGTCCTGCACCACCCCGAAGATGACATTCGCGTCTGCGCTCGCAGCGTCCTTGATGACCTCCGCCACCTGGTGGACCTCGCCAAGCGTAAGATCCGGCCCGCCCATGATATTGAGCAGTATGCCCTTCGCGCCCTCCAGCGGCATATCGAACAGTGGGTTCGACAGCGCCGCCTGCGCCGCCTGCGCCGCCGCATCGTTACCCTGCCCCGTCCCCATAGCCATGAACGCCGCGCCTCCGTTGGACATGATCGCCTTCACGTCCGCGAAGTCCACATTTATCATCCCGTTCATCGTGATGATATCCGAGATGCCTCGCACTCCCTGGTGTAGCACCTCGTCAGCCAGCTTGAATGCGCGTTCCAACTCGATGTTGCCGTCCAGCGCGGGCAACAGTCTGTCGTTCTCCACCACTATCAGGGTATCCACCTTCTGCTGGAACGTCTTCAGACCCTCTTCCGCGTTCTCTCGCCTGCGCGGTCCCTCGAATCCGAACGGCAGCGTCGCGACGCCCACCGTGAGCGCGCCCGCCTTCCGGGCCAGGTCGGCGACCTGGGACGCCGCACCCGTGCCGGTGCCTCCTCCCATGCCCACCGCCACGAACACCATGTCCGCGCCTTCCAACAGCTTCGACACGTCCTTCTGACTCTCGCGCATCGCCTTGCGGCCCACGGTTGGCTGACCGCCCGAACCCATGCCGCCCGTCGTGTTCGGCCCTATGGCGAACGTCGGAACGCTCTTGAAGCCCCTCAGCGCCTGTATATCCGTGTTCAGCACCAAGTAACGCACTCCGGCTAGGTTGCCGCTTACCATCCTCCGAACCGCGTTTCCACCTCCGCCGCCAACACCCACCACCCGGATACCGACGCCCAGCGCGCGTTCCACCTGGGACGGGGAGCTATAAGATACGGCCTTGCGCCGACGCTTGAAGAACATGATTCGTGCTCCTTGAAAACCGAGAAAGTGTTTGAGAAGTTCCTTCCCCCTTGACGGGGGAAGGCTAGGATGGGGGTGAATCAAATTAGGCCGTGTTGATATTTCTCGTCATTCCCACGAAAGCGGGAATCCAGCCTGACCAACATCAGCGCGCGAAAGTTACTGCGGAATAGTGTAAGCTATGCCGCCGCCCGTGGCTCCGCCAGGAAGTAGTACGGTATATGCCAGGTGCCCTCAGGCCCCATATCCACCACTGCCTGCCGATTTCGCCTCTCCACCACCCTGCCCTTCAGACCGAAGCGAGGCCCCCCGCTTATCCGGCCCTGGTACTCCACCACCTGCCCGGGCGCCACCCTGTCCGAGCTAAGTATCCGCCTGATAGTATGTGGCCTCGGCATACCCGGCATGGGTATCTGCGAATTGCTGATGTCTCTGGTCGCGGTGGTCATAGCATCTTTGTCCTTAGGCTTAACTAACTCTTATCAAGAACACTTTAGAACAGTACGAGCGTTCTTGTCAAGGGCTTTTGCGCCAATTTCAGAAAATCGGTTCTGAGAACCTCTGAATCCTCCCTCCCTCTGGGCTCGCAGGGGTATGAAAACGTGCAAACCGACCTCAAAGTCCCCTCTCCCCTTGGGCTCACAAGGGTAGGTAAAAGTCCCTTCCCCCTTGATGGGGGAAGGTTAGGATGGGGGTGACTCCGCCAATCCAACTTCAATGCCTACCCCTCTCCCCTTGGGTGAGGGCAATACATCTGCTCGCCAATATGAAACTCCCCCGCCAACTTGGTTACAATACCCCGACCACACGAACACAGGATCAAGTCCCCATGACAACAACCGCCTCCCCCGCCGTCTATCCCATCACCGACCGCACCGCCGACATCGAGCGCATCCTCGAACGCCGCGTCATGGTCATGGACGGCTCCTGGGGAGTCATGCTCCAGTCCCAGGGACTCAGCGAGGCTGACTACCGCGGCGACCGCTTCGCCGCCCACGAACACGACCTCAAGGGCTGCATTGACGCCCTCGTGCTCACCCAGCCCGACCTCATCCGCGACGTCCAGAGCCGCTACCTCGACGCCGGCGCCGACTTCCTCACCACCAACACTTTCACCGCCACCCGCTACGGCCTGTCCGAGTTCGGCCTCGAAGACCGCGTGTACGAGATAAACCGCGAGGCCGCCCTACTCGCCCGCGAGGTCGCCGACACCTACACCGAGCACGACCCCGACAAGCCTCGCTTCGTCGCCGGAAGCCTCGGCCCCACCAACAAGACCCTCTCCATATCCCCCGACGTGAACGACCCGGGCTACCGCGACGTCACCTTCGACGAGCTCGTCGCCACCTACGCCGAAGCCGCTCTCGGCCTTCTGCACGGCGGCGCCCACGTCCTCCTCGTCGAGACCACCTTCGACACCCTCAACGCCAAGGCCGCCCTCTACGCCGTCGAAAGCGTCTTCGAGCAGACCGGCGTCCGCGTCCCCGTCATGGCCTCCTTCACCGCCATTGACCTCAGCGGACGCAACCTCTCCGGCCAGACCGCCGAGGCATTCTACGCCTCCGTCTCCCACGTCCCCCTGCTCAGCGTCGGCATCAACTGCTCACTCGGCAGCGACCAGATCCGCCCCTTCCTAGCCTCACTCGCAGGAATATCCTCCCACTTCGTCTCCTGCTACCCAAACGCCGGCCTCCCCAACGAGTTCGGCGAGTACGACGAGACCGCCGCGCACATGGCCGACAACCTCCGCGAATTCGTCCAGAGCGGTCTCGCCAACATCGTCGGCAGCTGCTGCGGCTCCCGACCCGAGCACACCCGCGCCATCGCCAACGCCGTGGCCGACATCCCCCCGCGCCGCCGACCCAAGCCCGCGTCCAACACCCTGCTCAGCGGCATCGAGACCCTGGAGATACGACCCGACTCCAACTTCATCAACGTCGGAGAGCGCGCCAACGTCACCGGCTCAGCCCGCTTCAGGCGTCTCATCCGACGCGAGCGTTACGAAGAAGCCGTCAACGTCGCCCGACAGCAGGTCGAAAGCGGCGCCCAGATCCTAGACATCAACATGGACGAAGGGCTGCTCGACTCCGAGGCCGCCATGGACCGCTACCTCAAGCTCCTCGCCGCCGAGCCCGACATCTCCCGCGTCCCCATCATGGTGGACAGCTCCCGCTTCGACGTCATCGAGGCCGGACTCAAGTGTATCCAGGGCAAGGGCGTCGTCAACTCCATCTCCCTCAAGGAGGGCGAGGACGAGTTCATCCGGCAGGCGCATGTCGTCCGCCGGTACGGGGCCGCCGTCATCGTCATGGCATTCGACGAGCGCGGCCAGGCCGACACCGCCGAGCGCAAGGTCGCCATCTGCGAACGCTCATACCGCATCCTCACCCAGCAGGTCGGCTTCGATCCCCAGGACATCATCTTCGACCCCAACATCTTCGCCGTCGCCACCGGCATCGAGGAGCACGACGACTACGCCGTCGCCTTCACCCGGGCCGCCCGCGAACTCAAGCGCCGCTTCCCCCTATCCCACGTCAGCGGTGGTGTCTCCAACGTCTCCTTCTCCTTCCGCGGAAACGACCCCGTGCGCGAGGCCATCCACTCCGTCTTCCTCTACCACGCCACCCGCGCGGGCATGGACATGGGTATCGTCAACGCCGGACAACTCCGCGTGTACGAAGACATCCCCCTCGACCTCCGCGAAGCCGTAGAGGACGTCGTCCTCAACCGCCGCCCCGACGCCACCGAGCGCCTTCTAGCCATCGCCGACACTGTTCGCGCGACCGAGCGCGAGACCGTCCAGGACGACGCCTGGCGCTCCCTCCCCATCGCCGAGCGCATCCAGCACGCCCTCGTCAACGGCATAGACTCACATATCGAGACCGACGTCGAAGAAGCCCGCCAGGCCGCCGACCGCGCCCTCCACGTCATCGAAGGCCCCCTCATGGACGGCATGAACCACGTCGGCGACCTCTTCGGATCGGGCCGAATGTTCCTGCCCCAGGTCGTCAAGAGCGCTCGCGTAATGAAGAAAGCCGTCGCCCACCTCGTCCCATACATCGAGGCCGAGCGTCAGGACACCGACACACCCCGCTCCAACGGCAAGATAGTCATGGCCACCGTCAAGGGCGACGTACACGACATCGGCAAGAACATCGTCGGCGTCGTACTCGGCTGCAACAACTACGAAGTCGTCGACCTCGGCGTCATGGCCCCCTTCCAGAACATCCTCGACGCCGCCCGCGAACACCAGGCCGACGTCATTGGACTCAGCGGCCTCATAACCCCGTCCCTCGACGAGATGGTCACCGTCGCCCGCGAGATGAACCGCCAGGAATTCAACATACCCCTGCTCATAGGCGGCGCGACCACCTCCGTCGCCCACACCGCCGTCCGCATAGACCCCGAATACCCACACGGCGTCATACACGTCAAAGACGCCTCACGCTCCGTCACCACCATGAACCGGCTTATCGGAGAAGACACCCGCGCCGACCTTCTGGAAGACACCCGCCAGCGATACCAGAAGACCCGCGCCGACCGAGCCTCCCGCGCCGACCGCCGACGCCTGCTCTCCATAGAAGAAGCCCGCGCCCGCCGCGAGACCTTCGACTGGCCCAAGACCGCCGCTCCAAAGCCCACCTTCACCGGCGCCCGCGTCTTCCAGGACTACCCCCTCCAGGAGCTCGTGGACCGCATAGACTGGACGCCCTTCTTCCTCGCCTGGGAACTGCGCGGCGCCTACCCCGCCATCCTCGACCACCCCACCTACGGACGCGAGGCCCGAACCCTCTTCCGCGACGCCCAGAACCTCCTCGACAAGATAATCGCCAACAAAGCCCTCACCGCCCGCGCCGTCACAGGCTTCTACCCCGCCAACTCCGTCGGCGACGACGTGCAGCTATACACCGACGACACCCGCCAGCAGGTCCTCGAAACCTTCCACTTCCTCCGCCAGCAGACCGACAAATCCAACCAGCGCGCCAACCTGTCCAGAAACAACTTCTGCCTCGCCGACTTCATAGCCCCCCGCGACTCCGGCGTCCCCGACTACATAGGCGCATTCGTCGTAACCGCCGGACACGGCGCAGACCAATTCGCCGCCGCCCTCGAACAAGCCCACGACGACTACGGCGCGATAATGACCAAAGCCCTCGCCGACCGCCTCGCCGAAGCCTTCGCCGAGCGACTCCACGAGCGCGTTCGCCGCGAACTCTGGGCCTACGCCCCCAACGAGGATCTCACAAACGACAGCCTCATCAAAGAACGCTACCGCGGCATCCGGCCCGCCCCCGGCTACCCAGCCTGCCCCGACCACACCGAAAAAGCCACCCTGTGGAAGCTCCTCGACGCCGAACAAGCCACCGGCGCTCGCCTCACTGAGACCTACGCCATCTGGCCCACCGCCTCAGTCGCCGGCCTCTACATAGCCCACCCCGCGTCCCACTACTTCGGCACAGGCCCCCTCACCCACGACCAAATCACCGACTACGCCACCCGCAAACAGATCACAGTCGAAGAAGCCCAACGCTGGCTCCGCCCCAACCTGTCCTACGACCCATGAACCCCGCAGACTGCGTGATATACTACATGTCGAGACGATTGCGAAAATCCCCTCTCCCTTGATGGGCTCACAAGGGTAGGCAAAAGTCCCTTACCCCTTGACGGGGGAAGGTTAGGATGGGGGTGACTCCGCCAATCCAACTTCAATGCCTACCCCTCTCAACCCTTGATGGGAGAGGGCTAGGGTGAGGGTGAACTACAACAAGATTCAGTCATTCCCGCGAAAGCGGGAATCCATACCCTACCAACCGCGTGTTTTATGAGAGGGACACCCACCATGAAAACCCTGACCATAGACGACAAACTATACTCCTACCTCCAAGAGCGCTCCGAAGAAACCGGACGCCCCATTGACGAACTTGCGACCGACGCCATTAAGCTATGGCTTCTCGGTCTCAAAACAAGCAAGGCCGAACTCTCCAAGGTAGTACCCGCCGAGCGCGACAGTCAGACAACAAAATCCGAAATGCCGCCACTTGGCGCTCCCTACTCATTCTTTGAAGCTGCCCTAAAAATGAACCTCGACGGCCCACCCGACTGGTCCACTCGCCTTGACGACTACCTCTACGGAGAACCCTGTGACGCCAAGGACTAGAGTCTTTCTGGACACATCCTACGCCATCGCCCGTTGAATGCTAACGTTGCCAGACTGTCCTTTGGAATTCAGTACCTCTCCATTTCTCTACAGAGATAGCTAAGTCAGCAATATCTTGAACGTGATATTCTACAGCTAGCTCCACAACATTACTAAAATGGCCTTCGCGAAGAAATTCCTCAATTCTCTTGAAAGTGTTGATATCGCGCTTATACCTAGGTCCAAATGAAGATACTCCGGTGTTGAAGGGAGCAAGAATGATGTGATCATAATGTCTTTCAATCATCAATCTAGTATCGACCGTTATCACATCATGGACTTGACTTCTGTATGGCGCTGCATTCAGAAATCTGTTCAACCTATCTCTAGTTACCCAGAAAAATGACTTCCTATTGATCAGCTCATACCAATCAACGGGTGTGAGTCCTACTAAGAGTGGTTCTAGCGTATGAGGTGGCATAGGTCCTTGGTCTCGAATTACAGCAGTGCCATATTCGGGATTTTCAATTGGAATGCTATTTCGGCGCCATTCCGATTCTATTCTTATTCTCTCTGGACCTTCGATTTCAAACAGATCAAGTAATGCCGTAGTACTAAGCAGGCCATGTTGCCTTATGCTAGGCCAACTGCCGTTTTCAGCCATATGGAAGAGCCTAGGATGTCGATTGATAAATTGTTCAATTGTAGCCAATGTACCTCACCATGAACGCCGATCTATGACACTACGAGAATTAAATCCGGTAGTTATAAGAGATATTCGAGCACCAGATATTCGTTCAACCTCTTGAATGAATTTAATTGTATCGGACTGAAGTTGGTCGAATCTCCTTGCCTCTCTATTTTTAATAGACAAGTAATCTGTGAAAGTTAAAGCTATATCTGTTGGAGCATTAAGTATAGAAGCCTTACGAAGTAGATTCCAGTCGAATTCAGCAATTCTCCTTTTTCGATCAGTTGTTGATGTCCGCTCGGTCTCCTCAAGCTCGTCCAGTGCTATCCCGGATCTCTCGGAAACTGTTTCAAGACATATTTCCTGCGACATGGGACCGGATGTATTCCCTTCTGGACTCTCAACTCTGATAGGGTATGTACGGCACACCATTACTATACGTCTCACCCAGCTTGGTGGAATGCCTGCTTCAGCAAGACATCCAGAAACAGTTGTATCCCTTGAAGTCACGTATGGATATTCCCCATGATATAGACTTAAGCCTGTTCCTTGAGTGCCTTCAAGGCATATCCTGCCATTTGATGAATAGACCTCACTCAAAACTTCATAGGCATCACACATATAAGGTGCCAGTTCTGGTATGTGCTTAGCTAACCGTGTATGGCAATCGCGATTCATTATTCTTCTGGAAGTAGCAGATCCTACTCCTTGTCCTGTCGAACCTATACCGGCTACGAGACTTTTCTCATCATCAAAGTCTGCGTCCTGTATAATCATTGCTCTTCGATCTATATTGAGGCGATTGAATTCAATTTTGCATTCTGCAATCTCTTCAAGTAACTTTTCTACGTTTATTACAGCTCCCGGTCCAATCAGTATTTTAGCGTCTGTGTTTCTTCTAGTACCTGAAGGCAACTGATGATGAGTAAATGGTTTAGGTCGTTCAAACACTTTGTGTCCGGCATTAGGTCCCCCAACCCTAACCAATAGATCGTATTCTTCAGCTAGAAAATGCGCTATTTGACCTTTGCCCTCACTCCCATACTGTCCTCCTATAATTACATCAGCATAACCTGTACTCTGTCCATTATATAGACGCAAATGGGAAGCAGCTCGAATGAGTACATCATTTGCATTACAAAGATCAGAATCAATTACAACATCTGCCACTTCGCCGAGGCGGTCTATTAGACGTTCAGTATCGTTACTGCGTACATCTTCATACGTAAGAGAGTCAGAATTCTGCGAGGAACTCTGCCTAGCTTCATACCTCTCAGTAAGCACCCTTATCTGAGCAGTCATATGGATATGAGTAACTATTGGACCATATGCTTCTCGAATCGCTACAATTTGTTCAGGTATCCTCACTGCATCGACAACTATACTTCGCTGGCCATCAAGTCCACGTAATTCCCTCGCCAGTCCATCCAGTACCCACCTACCCTTCGTTTCTCGATCCAGCCGATCTCCCATAGATTGAAGAGTGTCTCTCCCAAAGAGATCTGTTCCAGTTATTCTATGCTTCAGCAAGTCACTGGTTCTCAGCAATCGCATATCAAATCGGTCTGCTAAACTACGTGCCAACGTAGATTTACCAGATGCCACAGACCCTGACAGCAGGATTATCCGTCTATCCATCTACTTGTGCTACTCCGTTATTATCTATATCGCGTGGGCTGTCAAAGCCGGAATGAACCCTGAAGTTCAACTGGAACTGAATCTGGTAGTGTGTACACAGATACAGGAATTCCACGTCTAACAAGACGTTCATCAATCAATTCCTGGATGAGTTCCCAGCTACCACGAGCTTCCCCTGTTCCTATTCGCGGCATATGAACACTGGCGTGTTTCTCCGATGCTATGTCTGCTAGATTAGCAAGTGCCTTGTCAAGAGCAGAATATCGTATACGAGAACTGGTTGATGGACCATATCCATGCTGAGCAACCATGTGTACAATGCTCAAGTCATTGTCAATCTGGGTTTCGTGGACATTACCCAACGCAAGATTACGTCTGTCCTGCATAACCCAATCGCGAAATTCATTTTGTACCGACTTCCAACGGCGTCCAACTTCTCGAGCGAATCCCCTACCCCAGTTTGGAGTCGCATCGTTAACTATATGGGCGATCAGACGTGGACCATCGCCTCGGGGTTCTGTGGCATCACCGAATATGTGTGTAAGCTGAAGTACATCTGATGGTGAATCCTGTACAGAAATCAGAACTCCGGCTACACGCGGGAACCTCCTACCTGGAAACGGTGGAATACCTACACTCTCTACCCTACATTCAGGCAGTTCAGTCCCCCATGCTTCCATTCCTTTAGCAGTAAATCCTACCGCTGTACATTCTGAAAGAACAGCACTCCCTTGTACATTGAGATCTGAAATGCTTCCATAAGACCAACTCCGTGAAGGTATACTGTAATCTATTCGGTACTCAGACAAAGGATCCATATCATCTTGCCTATCGGCGACGAATATGACGCATGATACACCTGTGAGCTTTGCAATTCTGATCAACAACGCTTCTGTAGAAACATCAAATTCCTGTCTCAACCTCAGGAGATTATTCATGTCCACAGATTCATTTTCAAGGGACTTGTATCCCGAAGGCATTAGAATTTCTGCGGCGCCTATATTGCATAGGAGCTCTAACTGCCATTCGTCTCTGCGGAGTGATCCTGATTGTTCTCTGTTTCTCACACTCTCAGCGCAGTCTGGAAACAACGTATGGACAATTTCATGAGCCACAGAAAACCGGGTACGTCCGTGTGGTCTATGTGGATTGAACTCAATTCGTACATCTGATTGTCCAATTGGTACTGTGCGGGCGTCAAACACTTCATCATTAGGGGACACTTCGATATTCAATATATCAGCCAAATGGAATGGATCATAGGGAGGTCCACTCCAGTCCTCTTCTGCTGCCTGTAGTACCGTGTCTTTTACCTTGCTACGAATCACATTGATTGGGTCATCGTCATGAGCCAAAGCGATGACAGACGGATTCGTCCATTTCCGTTTCCATACTTGTTGAATCATGGCAAGATATTCCTCCACGGAGAATGCCCATTCACTTGTTCAGTATTTTATAGGGCAGTCTAGTTTGTGGCAATGAAACGTTGTTACCTTCTCTAATTCATAGCTCACCCCACGTCCTCCACCCCCTCATATAACTCAGCCAGCCTATTCCGTCGCAGCCGGAACTTAGTCCCATGGTTATGCCCCGTCCGCGCATCGAAATCTATCAGCACATCCCCACGAGCGATTGCGTCCACAAACCGCTCAATCCGAAACCCCTCAAGTATCAGGAACCGGGAGTAGTGAAAATACTCAATTCCATCTTCCCGCTTCCTGTCCGCCAATGCGAAAAACGTATTATGCAGCTTCGTACCAGCCTTGTGAAACAAGTCGTCGAATCCCCAGTAGGGCCTCGGTTCGAGGTCTCCAATCCCAATCCGTTCCCTCACCGACTCCAGCCATACGCCGTGCCTGGAGTCAACCGCCCCGGAATCGAATGACACTTCAATCTTCCGCTCACTCTGATTGACCTGAACCATGAACCCCCGATCACTCGGATTCGTCCCGTGTATCGTCTGCCGGAAACTCATTTCATCCGCAGGATACCGCGTCCCCGCCTGCGCATGAGGCCACCCATACTTCGGTAGTAGTATCCGAGGAACTATCCTCATTCCGCGAGGCGACGGCTCCATATGAAACAGCGTTTGTAGAGAGGAAGTATTCGCCCTCTGGCACTTGAGCTCCCACTCGGCGGCATTCGGCAAAGGCAGGTTGTTCTCCTCTATCCCAAGAAGGTCTTCAAGCGTATTCCCCACCCCGCCGTCATTGCCCGGCCTCTGATTCGGAATCCAGCCGAGCTCCCGTATATTGAGCAGAGCCTGTTTCAGCGACTCTTTCGTGTACGTCTGCATCATCCCCACTCTCTCACTTGGGCGGTCGCCAGAAATCGAGCAGATACTCGAAAGTCGTTCCCATCGTGATATAGTTACTCGGCCAGCCGAAAATCCCGATACGATTCACAATGTTGGTGCGGTCCCAGATTATCGTATTGCGAAGCTCATACCCCCGTCTTCGCAGTTCCTCTATCAGAGACACGTGAATCGTGATTCGCTGATTCTCCCACCACATATCCGGCACATTGATGACGCAATGCCCCTTCGGTTTCAGGAGGGGCAGCAACGACTCGAATATGTCCCCCATCGCTTCCGTGTAGGCATCCAGCGGCATGGTGCCCAGGTCTCGCGGGTCCTGCGAATACTGCTCCACCTTGCCAAGCTGGTCATTCTTCCGGTCCCGCCTGGACTTATTCCTGCGTTTGCGGTTCAGAAGGTTCGAATAAGGCGGCGATGTCCATATCAAGCTCACCGACTCATCATCAAGATACTGGTGGATATTCCTCGCGTCATCCTGCACGGCGATTTGGTCAACTCTCTGAAACAGCCCCTTCTGCATTAGCCGCTCTTCACACAGCGCGACATACTCCCCGGAAAGATCAAATCCCACCGCGTTCCGATTGGTGTCCTGGGCCGCCACAAGTGTCGTACCACTTCCTACGAACGGGTCCAGAACCATCTCCCCTTCATGCGTAAACAGTTCAGTCACCTTCCGCGACAGCGACAGCGGGAACGTAGCCGGATGTAGGTTCTTGTCGCGTACATCTCTCTTTTCATAATTGAACTGCCAGACCCCCAACTGGCTCTTGAGCCACTCTTTGGCCGTCAGACAGTTGATATGATTCGCCTTGCACTCACATATCCGTTCATACCCCACAGGGAGCCGGGTTCTATAATGCTCCGACCCCTCTAGGACAGACTTGGGCAACGGATCCGGATGCTGACCGTTCGTTTCAGTCTTAGATGATACAGTTGCGTAAGCTATCGCGCCTTCCATCCGCACAACCCTTCTAAACTATTCTAATTCAAGTATGAGAACTCAAGTTCTTCCTTATGCTAATCCTAACGCAATCTATCAGCGCAGTCAATCTCGATGCTAGGTATGAACTCATATCAATTTGGTCGGTGCCTCGGTCAAGGAGGACATAGACGCGCTTCGGATTCCATCCTGAAAATCCCCAAATCCCGTAAATCCTGATTCCCCCCTTCCCCTCCCCACCCCCACCATGCTACAATCCGAACATACAACCCAATCCCCGACCGCCAACCAACATAAACCCAAACTTATCCGAAGGAAAACCAGGGACCCGGGGAAAATCTCTCCATAGCTGAAGCAGGTGAAATGCAGGTGAGTAACAGGTCAACGCAGGTACCAGTTCCCACCACTTGACCCACCAGAGCTCACCAGAACCAACATAAACCCGCCATTATAGAGACAACGAAAAGGGGCGCGTCCTGCGGACGCGCCCCTCTCATCGTTCTCTATCTAAAATCCGCCGGACTACCGACCCTGCTGCTGCCTCAGATACGCCACAACGTCCCACCGCTCCTGCGCCGTCAGCAACTTGCGGAACTCCGGCATCGGGCAGGCCGCCTGGCCCACGCACCGGTCATTGTCATACGTCGGGTCATCCAGCTTAGGCACCCGCACCGTGAAGCCCGTGTTGCCCCCGAAGCTGATGATCCCGTAAATCTCCCCATCCGACCGCGCCGCTGTAATCTCGCCCTTCAGGTCCGCCGGAGCCATATTCGGGCCATAGGCCATAACCTTGCCCTGCCCCGACAGGTCCTCGCCGTGACACACCACGCAGTTCACGTTTACAAGAGCCGCGCCATTACTCACGTCGCCGCCCGGACTCTCAAGCGCCTGGTACTCCTCCACCGACCTCAGCAGATACTCCTTGCCCGTGATAGGCACCGCCGACTCCGGCGGGTCCAGTCGCGGCCCCTCCTGCGACCGGTACGAAGGCTGGTAGTGCATCTCCGTGAACACCTGCACCTTGTTCGAGCCCGTCTCCGGGAACGCCGGCAGCTTGAAATGGATGTCCTGGGTAATGACCGTCTCGCCCGTGTTGTTATTATAGCAGCCCACGGCCGCCATCAGAGCGAACAGCCCCAGCGCGACCACGGCCAGCCTCGCGGCTCCCGCCACGCGACGGCGGTTCATTCCTATCTTGTCAGTCAGAAGATGCAACGCACTAAGACTCCCAGCCGCGCTTGACTTCCTCGGCTCCGACCTCATTCAGCACCTCTTCCGCCCGTCCAATCCTCTCCTCATCCGTAGTCACCGTAACCCCGATATACCCCTCCGTGATCCGCTCGTCATAAGCGCCCATGAAAAGGCGGGGCAGCCGCGACTCGATGACGATCCCTATCACCGTGAAGATGATAGCCCCAAGCATCGTGCCTTCATACATGATGATGGACATCGGCGGGATGGACAGCACCGGCTTGCCGCCAGTAACCAGCGGGTACGCCAACTGCGTGCCGCTCGTCAGCACCAGGCCCACGATGAACCCGCAAGCCGCGCCCATCAGGGGCCACCGGAACAGCGTGTGCTTCGGCTCCTCCTCCCCGAAAGTCCCTTCCGGGTAAGGCGTGCCGGTAATGACCTCATACTCCGTGTGGTCGTACCCCGCCTCTCGGAGCGCGTCCAGCGCGTCCGCCGCCTTATCCTCTTCGCCCTCGGCGAACAGGCCCAGGACGCTCTTCTTAGAAAACATCTCCATCATCTAGGCCAACCTCACTCCCGGACCGTCGCAGGTATCGTGCGACGCCCGATCTTGAACTCACGTCTGTTTGTCATGCCTTCCTTGATGTCGAACAGCGGTATAAGCGGGAAGAACTTGCTGAACAGCAGCATTCCCAGCGCCACGAACGCGAACGTCTCCGCCACGATCAATATCTCAACCAGGCTCGGATGATACGTGCCCCAGTCGAACGTGAAATGCTGACGCCGCACCAGGCTCGGTATGATGATGATAAACCGCTCAAGCCACATCCCGATATTCACCAGGATTGTGGTTATCAGCATCCAGAACGCCGAACGCCGAACGCTCTTGAACAGCCACATAGGCACTGGTATGAAGAACGCCGTAATCAGGAACACCATGAACAGCGCCGAATACGGCCAGTTGAACACCTGAAGCTCCCGAAGCACTATATCCGGCGCGTCCAGTGTGTACAGCGCGAACACCCACTCCAGGAAGAAGAAGAAGAACCACGTCGTCGCCACCACGATAAGCAGTCGCGCAATCGCGTCGAAGTGGTCCGGGCGGATGTACTTGTCCAGCTTCCACATCCACACACCCAGCGCCATCAGCATCGCCACCGCCGACACGCCCGAATGGATCGCTCCGATGATGAAGTACGGCGCGAAGATGGTCGAGTGCCATCCCTCCACGCCTATCAGCACCGCGAAGTCCCAGGACACTATCGAGTGGACCGACACGAACACCGGAAGAACCAGCGCCGACAGCAATATGCCCGCCACCGCCTGCAACTTCCACTGCCTCGGAGTGCCGCGCCATCCCAGGCACAGCCCCGCGTATATTCGCTTCACCCATACTTTCTTCGCCCTGTCCCGTATGACCGCCAGGTCCGGTATCAGCGCGATGAACACGAACAAAGAACTTCCAATAAGATAAGTCATTACCGCGCTCGGGTCCCATACGAACGGCGAGCGCACATTCGGCCACACCCCGCGTGCGAAGTCATACGGGAACACCCAGAAGTCGCGCCACGGCCTGCCCACGTGGAACAGCGGCGTATGCAGCGCGGCCATCAGCGAGAACACCGTCATCACCTCGGCCGCCCTCGTCACCGGACGGCGCCACTCCGCCTGCGTCAGCCGCAAGATAGCCGAGATCATAATCCCCGCGTGGCTGATGCCGATCCAGAACACGAAGTTGACCAGGAAGAAACCCCACAGCGCCGGCCTGTTCAGACCAGTCACTCCCAGGCCCTTGTTCATCATATACCCGAACGCGCCCAGCCCCGTGGCCACTATGATAGTCAGGAATATCACCGTCGGCAGCCACCACCTCGGCGTCCCAAGCACCCCGTCCAACAGATCCTTGTTGATCGTCTTCTGATCTAGCTGTATGTGCTCTAGCATATCGCCTTTCTCAGGCCGCTACTCTTGCTAATCGTCATTCCCGCGAAAGCGGGAATCCATTACTCATTCAATCCCCTCTCCCTCAGGGAGAGGGCCAGGGTGAGGGTGAACATAAGCTCCCCACTCACTCCACCGTAATTCTCGTCTACTCTATCGTCATTCCCGCGAAAGCGGGAACCCCGAAGGGCTCGCCGCTCGGCAATCCATTACTCATTCAATCCCCTCTCCCTCAGGGAGAGGGCTAGGGTGAGGGTGAAAACCTCACTCCGACTTCCCCATCACCCGCACATGACCACGATGGTTCTGCACATGGCCTTGGTCGTACAACTGCAACTCCCGCTGCTCCCAGAAATTCATTATCGGGAACAGCCGCGCCGCGAGCATATACGCCAGAATCATCGCGCCCACCGCGCCCAGCATGATGAACACGTCCCAGATATCCGGGAACTGCGTCGGCAGGAGGCCCGTCTCGAGCTCATACTTGTCAAAGCTCGGGTTCCCGATACCCTCCACCGAGTACGCCGCGACGAACATCCTTATCCTGTCCAGGAACGTCCCCAGCAGCACCGAGACCGCGATTATCGCCGGACCCCACGTGCTGTGCCGCACCGGGTTCCACACCAGCGTCCACAGCGGAATCACGAAGTTCAGCATGAACACCGTCATGAACACCCATATATACGGCCCGTGAATCAGCAGTTCCAGCACCGCTAGTTCGTTAGGCTTCCTGCCGTACCAATATACGTTGAAACTCGAGAACCAGAACCAGAACCACAGCAACGAGAGCGCGAAGAGCAACTTGCCCACGCCCCATATCTGGTCCAGCCCTATATAGTCCTCGTACCCGCCGAACTTTCTCAGCACCCAGGCCGTCAGCACCATAGTGGCCGCCGCCGCCTGTAGAGCGTTCGCCGCGTGAGTGACCGGATAGAGCGCGTCTATCCAGCCGGGTATAAGTGTCATAAGAAAGTCCACGCTGATAAGGAATTGGACGAATACCAGCATCATAAAGTAGAACGCGCCAAGTATTCCCATCCGTCGCTTTAGCATGAACCACTGCTTCGAAGTGCCGACCCATCCGCGAGCCATCCACGCCGCCCATCGCTGGTGCCGCGATCCCGCGGGCGCGCGCTTCGCCAGGGAAGCGAAGTCCGGCAAACTAGACATCCACACCAACGCCAGCCCGGTTACTACCAGGGCAAGTATCGCCGCCGACGCCCATATATGAGGAGAGTAAGACGGCACGTCGTTCGGATGCGCCATGTCGAAGAACCACAAAGACCGTCGCCCATCGCTCAACGGCGGCAGCACCCACAGCAGCGGGATGAACCACAGCAGGCTCAGCAGCCCCACCACGCTCCACAACTCCGCCGCCCTCGATATCGGCCTGCGCCAGTGCGCGTTAGCCATCCGGGGCGCGATTGCCACCATCGGCGCCGCCGAAGCGGTCGTGATCATGAAGCTGAACATCGCCGCGTAGTATCCCCAGATCACCGTGTCCCCGACTCCGCCAACCAGCTTCATCACCAAGCCGATCAGCCCGAGTATCGTGAGAACGCCAAAAGCCGCCGCCGCCCGCCAGAAGTTGTCGCCGACGTTCAGGTGCTTCCCTATCAGGAAGTTAGTCGTCTCCTCCGGCGACGTCGGCGGGACCGCGACGCGCGGATCCACATGATGAGCGCCCGCGTGCGGGGCGGCGTGTGCGCTGCTAGCCATGACTTGCCGCTCCCTTGCCTGCTTCCTTGTCAACCTTGCGCAGGTAAATCACCGACGGGTTCGTCCCAAATCCTTCTATGAGGCGATAACCCCGGCCATCCTCCAGTTCCTTCTTCACTATCTCCTGCGCCTTGTTCTTCGGCTGAGGAAGTCTCCTCTCCCCGTCGCGCCGCGCCAAGAGCATCTCGTACAGGTCGCCGAACACAAGCGTCTCCGTCGGGCAGGCGTTCACGCACGCCGGGCTGAGACCTCTCTCCAGCGACTCGTCCGTAACAGCCACTCCGTTCTGGTCCGCCTTCCGGTTCGTGCGCCGTATCCGCTGGATGCAGAAGGTACACTTCTCCATGATTCCACGGCTGCGGACCGTTACGTCCGGGTTTAGCTGGTTCGTCAGGCTCTCCGGCCACTCCGGCTCCCAGAAGTTGAAGAACCGCGCGTGATACGGGCAGCCGTTCGCGCAGAAGCGCGTCCCTATGCAGCGATTGTATATCTGGACGTTCAGACCCTCGCTGTTGTGATAGGTCGCGTAAACCGGGCAGACCGGCTCGCACGGCGCGTCCGCGCAGTGCTGGCAGAAGATCGGAATGAACCGCGCCTTCACGTCCGGGAATTCCCCTTCCCAGTACCGCTCCACGCGTATCCACTGGATAGCGCGACGCTGGTTGAAGTGCTCCTCTTCGTTGATGGGGATGTTGTTTTCGGATTGACACGCGACCACGCAGGCTTGACAGCCCGTACACTTGTCCAGGTCAACTATCATTCCCCAGCTCTCAGGCATTGATCCAGCCTCTCCTATTTAGTCAAATCCCCTCTCCCTCGATGAGAGAGGGCTAGAGCTTGCCCCGTACCATGATACGGGGGTAAGGGTGAAAACCCACGCCCCGAAACCGATTAACTTCTATCCGTCATTTTAGTCAGATCCCCTCTCCCTTGATGGGAGAGGGTTAGGGTGAGGGTGAAAACCCACGCCCTGAGACTGCTTAGCTTCTATCCGTTACTAGCTGTCTTCTTCAGTAATCTCGATAATATGGTGATGTTCGTCAGTCGGCGCCTCAGGCACCGTGTTCTCGAACTTCGGCACCCTCACCCACTCATCAGTCTTCTCTATGTTGACTTTGGTCGCCGCCCACGCGAACGCGCCCGACTCGCTGTCCGTCAGCGGCGCGAGGATTGAGAACACGTTCGCTCCCCTGTCCTTCGCGTATCGTCCCATGTTGGTGTGACCCTGCCCGAACGGTATGGACACCGTGTACGGAGGAACACCCGGGTGCGGGTACGCCAGCGCCTCGATTGAGCCTCGCGGCGATGTCACCCTGATCACGTCCCCCTCGCGTATATCCAGATCTTCCGCCAGACGCGAGTTGATCTCTATCCATGTCCGCCAGGTCGCGGTCGTGATTGGGTCCGGAGTCGCCTGCATCCAGGGCAGATGCGCCCCGCTGCCCTCGCCGATACCTACCTGGCTGAACGGCGTCAGGTAATACTCGAACCTGCCGCCGCCATCGAATTGAGGCTCCTCGAACTCCGGCAACTCCGGCGGCGGCGCCACCGAATCCCGTGAGCGAGCGCCGGTATCCCACCAGCCGCCTCTCTGAAGCGTCCCGTTCCAGAACGAACCGAAGTCGTTCGCCCTCACCGAGCCGCGATTCATGTCATATAATTTGCGCGCCTCGGACTGGAGAACCTCTTTCAGAGTGCCTCCACCAAGTTCGAGGTCCAGATTCAGTCCCTGCGCCACCGCCAGAAGCACGTCCGCGAAACCGCGCGTTCCAAGCTCGGAACCGCGATTCTCGAAGAACGGCCTCACTACCGGCTGCTGGAACCCTACAACCTCGTATCCCGGCCCGAACATTGGCGCGTCGGTGCCCCAGTCCTCCAGCGGAGAATGTTGCGGCAGTATCAGGTCCGCCATCGCCGTAGTGTCGTCCATTATGTCCGTGAAGCTGCAAATGAACGGCACGTCATAGGAAGCGTCTCTTATGCCCAGCGACGCCGGAAGTCCGTAGAACGGGTCCGCCCCGCGAACCAGCAGCGCGTTCACGCGCCCCGCCCGCATATCCGCCACCGTCTCCTGCCAGTTGGCCAGGGTAGCCTCGGACGAATCCGATATTTGCTCCAGGGGCGGCGCGGGATTGAATATAATCCCGCCGGGCTGCCCCACACTACCGACAAGGTGGTTCAGCGAATATATAGCTATCATATTGGAGAGGCCGTTGGTATGCGCTCCGGCGGAACCGCCCCCAATCGCTATCGCCGGCCCATGGCCCGCGAAATCGTGCGCGATGGCGCTTATCTTCTCCGCCGACACGCCTACCCTCCCCGCCACCATATCCGGCGCGAAGGCAGACAATACTTCTGCGTCCCCTCCCGTCAGCGACTGGACCGCGTCCGCGTTGCCAAGTCCGTCCTCGACTATCACGTATGCGATGGACAGCGCCAGCAGACCTTCCATGCCGGGCATCACGGGCACCCACTTGTCCGCGTTCGCTGCGGTCATCGAGAAGCGCGAATCAACGTGATAGTGCGTTCCACGCTCCCTGTCGCCCTGCCTGAAATTGCCGTATCCGCGAGAATACCGCACCGGCGAACCCCATGTGCTCAGGAAATCCGCCCCGAAAGAAAGAACAAAGTTAGAATTTTCTATATCGAAGTCAGGAATCCGCTCCTGCCCGAAGACCGCGCTGACCGCCATCTTCAGGTTCGTGCTTTCAAGAGTCTCGTATGGCGCGTACTTGCCGCCGAACTTCTCCGCGAAGCGTCTTCCCACCAGTCCTGCGTGTCCTCCGCCCGGTCCGGTCGCCAGTACCATCCCTTGCTGACGCCTGCTCGACTGGAGATTCTGAAGCTGGAAGGTGAGCCTGCCTATGGCGTCCGTCCAGCTAATCTCCTCGAACTGCGCCGTGCCGCGCTCGCCCGCGCGCACCAGGGGACCGCCGATCCTGTCCGGGTTGTACAGCGCCTGGAGGCTCGCCTCGCAGCGCGCGCTGTGCTTGCCCGCGTTCACAGGGTAGTCAACATTGCCCTCGATCTTCTTCGCGCGTCCCTCCATCACCCTGACGACTACACCCTCGCTGGTGGAACACTCCCTGCACAGCGTGGCGTACCAGTTGTCCCGTCCGGACACCAGGTCTTCGGGCATACGAAGGGGAGATTCGACGAGCAACTCGTCCTCGGGCACGCCGCAGGCCGCGAACAGCACCGCCGCGGACGCCGAGCCGCCGGTGAGTGTCAAAAACTGTCGTCTGGTTAAGCCCATAATGAATTCGAGCCTCTAGTAATGGCAGGTGGTGCAGTCTGTGGGAGCCGCGTTGTCTCGGTGGCAGTCCACACAGTCACTCATCTTCAATGTTCGTACCTGTTTGACCTTAGCCATGGAACCCACGTCGCCGTGGCATGTCGAGCAGACCGCCGTCGCCTCGATTCCGTCCCTCTCGCTCAGAACGCGGATATGCGTCTCATGCACGAAATGTACGTGGTCGGGAACGCGATGCACTCGCACCCAGGCCACCGGGTCACCGTCGTCGAAGGCGTCTCGCAGTTTCTTGATCTCCGCCTGGGCCGTCTCAGTCGAGCCGAGCACCGCCTGGTGGCAGGTCATACAAAGGTTGACTGGCGGGATCGTCGCCTGGGCCGACTTCGTGACCTCACGATGGCAGAAAGTGCAGTCCAGGCCGAGGTCCTGTACGTGCGTCGTATGCGGGAAAGCTATCGGCTGCTCAGGCCCTTCGTCCGAACTCAGTATCACAGGAGTTCCGAACCAAGCCGAAATCACCCATGTCAGCAGGATCACGACCACTACCGCCGTTACCAGGCCGCCTAGTCCAAGACCCGTAAACAGCGCCATCTGCTTGCCGGTAGGTTTCTTGATCTGAAAGTCGCCTGGTATCAAATCCTATGGTTCCTGATGTCTCGTAATGATGTGATCGGTCGGATGTGTCCGGCTAAATCCAATAGTCCGGCCAGATATTTCTGAGCACTCCGGCGAAATCTATCGCTCTGAATATAAAGAACATCGCAAGCGCGAAGCTGATGATAGCAAGCGCATAGAATACTGGTCGAGCCTTGCGGAAACTGTCAGGAACGTGCCCTGACATGACGAACGAGGGGATCATTATATGACCCAGGATCATGTTCGACGCGAACAGGACTACGAATAGAACTGCCAGCCAGAGACTCCTCAGGAGGCTTCCCAATTCGCTCCAGCTTGCGGGCCCGATTACCGCGGGGTCTATTGTTATTGGATCCATACGTTTTGCGCCAGATTACCTGAGTCTGTCCTGTTCGATTGATACTGCCTGGGTTCAGGCCGAGAGAGATTATCACATTGGGTTTAATGCAGTGTCAAGACACCTTCCCCCACTTGCCTGAGGCCGTTGTGAAAATTATCACGTTACCCCTACGCATGTCAATAATCAGATCAGCCTTCACAGGGCTATTCGATTATCTGAAAACTATGCAAATTTCTCCATGAGGAGACAATTGCAAAAGTCCCCAAGTCCGGCCATCCGTCATTCCCGCGAAAGCGGGAATCCAGGGGGGAGGCGTGGTCGCCCCCAGGACAGCGCTGACTTTGCAAAGACCCTGCAGCCTCGATACTGTACCAATTTAGTCGGCGCTGCCAGTGGCGAGAAAATTCCCTTCCCCCTTGATGGGGGAAGGTTAGGATGGGGGTGACTCCCTTACCGACCAAACCGATACAGGTTCCTCCATGAGGGTAGCGTTTCCTTTTAGGTGGTAGAAGTTATTAGTCCGCGTCGCTGAAGCAGGACCAACAGGTTGTGCGGACTCCACCAGGTTCCCATTTTCTCCCGGCGCCGAAGCTCAC
>DAOULF010000266.1:0-2178 GCA_034420555.1 Dehalococcoidia bacterium | reverse complement strand
GGGATGCGGCTGAAGCGTTTGCTACGCTGGTGGAGCGGCTGGAGTCGGGGGAGGATTATCGGGATGTTCCGGGCATCGTGTACAGGGACGACGGCGAGGTGGTGGTGAGCGAGGGGCGGTTCGTTTCGGATTTTCATAATTTCCCGAGATTGGACCTGCTGGATATGCGGAAGTACAACGGGTCGGGGTTCGGAATTGGAGTGGTTACGAAGCTGGCGCAGGCGTATTATCCGACGCTGGACAGCAGTTTCGACGGCAGCGACTGGCGGGCGCGGGCGCCGGACGAGGTCGTGGAGGAGATCGCCGGTCTGAATCGAGACTTCGGCATCAACAAGTTTTTCTTTATTGACTCTGGCTTCAATGTACCTGCGGAGGCGGCGAAGTCGCTGTGTATCGCCATACTGGAGTCGGGGCTGAAGATACGATGGAACAGCTATATCAGGCCGGGTTCGGGGGACGAGGAGCTAGTGCGGCTGATGAAGCAGTCGGGATGCTCGCTGGCGCTGATGTCGGAGTCGGGCAGGGGTTCTGGTGAACTATCGGAGAGGTTGAACGGACTGGAGGCTATGGCGCATCTGTGTGATAAGGTGGGGCTTCCGTTTACGATGAACGTGGCGTTCGGCGAACCGGGTGAGAACCGGGAGAGTGTTGAGCGGAAGATAGAGTTTCTGGATAGCGTGAAGCCGGCGTTCGCGGTGTTGAGGCTAGGGACGCGGGTGTTGCCGAATACGGCGGTGGCGCAAGTCGCGATGGAGGAAGGTCTGATAGAATCGGAGTCGGACCTGCTGAGGCCGGTCTTCTATATTGAAGAGGAAGTGAGGGACTGGCTTGGGGACAGATTGCGGGAGGAGGAGGCTGCGCATCCGAGGTGGAATTTGTCGTGAACGATGAATTTGCACTGGCCCCACCCCTGGATTGCCGAGCGGCGAGCCCTTCGGGGTTCCCGCCTTCGCGGGAATGACGGTAGGTTGTGGGAATGATGAGAAAGAGTGGGAGGTTTTCACCCTCACCCTAGCCCTCTCCCATCAAGGGAGAGGGGACTACAAGGAAGGAATATGCCGGTTATTGATCACAGTACGCAGAGGATGCCCGCGCCGACGGACAAGGTTGGTTCGCGAGGGATGATAACGGAGGAACACGGCGCGGAGTCCCTGTCGGTCAGAGAGGTCGTGGTGGAGCCCGGGTACAGGGGGCGTCTGCACACTCACGACACGGACGAGGCGGTGATGGTGGTGGAGGGGTCTATCCAGTTCATCGTGGGGGACGAGGTTCGGACGGTGCGCTCGGGCTACTCGATGCTCGCGCCTCCGGGGGTGGCTCACAAGCTGGTGAACAATACGTGGGTGTCGGCGCGGATGCTGGTCATCAGGCCGACGACCGAACACGAGACGACAAATCTGGAATAGCGCAGGCGCGCGAAAATGGAGGAGATTTCCATGGCGACCAGTCAGACCGGAGCGCAGGAAGAGTTGCAGCTTATACCGACCAACGCGGGCGGAAGGTCGTTCGCAGGGCCACCGAAGGCTTTGCAGTCGCAGGTCACGCCGACGGATCTTTTCTATGTGAGGAATCACTGGAAGGGCGCGCCAGAGATTGACATTGACGCCTACCGGCTGAGCGTGGGCGGAGAGGTGGCGCAGGCGCTTTCGTTGTCCATGGACGACTTGAAGGGGATGCAGCGTCGTCGCTACCAGGCGACTTTCGAGTGCTGCGGCAATGGGCCTATCCCGGAGTACTGGGTGAAGCAGACGCGCTCGGTTATGGAGAAGGTGACCGGACACGGGATTATGGGCAACGCGGAATGGGTTGGGGTGTCGCTGGCGGATGTGCTGAACATGGCCGAGATTGGGCCGAACGCGGTGGAGGTGATGTTCGAGGGCGCGGACCACGGGCCGGACGAGGTCGTGGGCGACCCGGAAGAGGTCACGTATGAGCGCAGTCTGCCGATGGAGAAGGCTCTGCACCCGGACACGATGCTCGCCTGGGAGATGAACGGTGAACTGCTGACGCCGATGCACGGGTATCCGCTGCGTCTAGTTGTGCCGGGCTGGTACGGGATGTGCTCTGTGAAGTGGCTGGTGGGGATTCATGTGCTGGACCACAAGTTTGAGGGCTTCTACCAGATAGAGCGATACAGGGTGATGAACGGCCCGGACGCGGATGATTTCTACACTTACC
>DAOULF010000265.1:0-13286 GCA_034420555.1 Dehalococcoidia bacterium | reverse complement strand
TGTTGGTCGGTGTAGGAGTTGCAGTCGCGGTGGCAGTTGGTGTTGGTGTTGGTGTCGCGGTGCGTGTAGGCGTGGCAGTCGGCGGCTTGGGCGTGTTCGTAGGTCTGGGTGTCGCGGTCGGTGGTTTGGGTGTGTTGGTCGGCCTGGGTGTGCGTGTGGCGGTCGGCTTGGGGGTGTTGGTCGGCCTGGGAGTAGCCGTAAAATCACATGTATTCATACCTGCTTCAGTATGGCAATGCGCCGCGTACTCCTGTTCCCTCTCCCGCTTCGGTACGGAGGTCTCTGTGGGTACGGGTTCCTCGAAACGGATGGTTGGCGTGAGCGTCGGTGTGGCCGAAGGTTCTTCGGACGGCGTCTGCGCCACAGCGCCCTGCCTGGCGACCGCCAGGACAAGCGTCAGCGCAACCACCATAGCCATGGACACAAGGCCCATCTTCATGCCTGTCATCGGAACAACCTCACCCAGCTTGCTGACACGAATATGTCAAGTAGACAGCAACGTAGAGCATCCACGGCGAGAATGCAAGCGCGGCCGTCGGCGCCGAGATTTGTAAAAACCTACCTTCTTCGCTCAGCCATGCCCCGTCCCGATGACCACTCCCGGGAAAGTGGAAATTAGAGCCTTGTACACTGATAGATCATCATAATCCCAATTCTGAAAATCCCTCCTCAGAGTCCACGAAAAGCTGTTTCATCCCCACCAACGCCAGCCGCTACTGTGTGTTGTGGCTGTGGCCGTCATAATGAGCGTTCATGCTATTGATATCGCCAGAGGCCCATCTTCATGCCTGTCATCGGAACAACCTCACCTGGCTTGATGACATAAATATATCAGAGGAAGCGTAATGCAGCATACCTCTGGCGAGTAGGCAAATACGGCGAGCCTGTGTTGTTGCCCACGCCTATGAATCTCTGTAAACTTGTCCACAATGTAAGTAACGCACACTCGGAGATTATTCGAAATAGAATCATGGTAATCAGACGCAAAGTGGACAAGCGAGAACAGCTTCGCAGAATGCGCGAAGAGGCAGCTCTAGGCGGAGGTCAGCGGCGCATCGAGTCGCAGCGCAAACGCGGAAAACTCACCGCCAGGGAACGAATCGCCCTCCTCCTGGACGAAGGCTCCTTCCAGGAACTCGATACTTTCGTAACCCACCGCTCCACCGACTTCGGTCTTGCCGACCAGATATACCTCGGCGACGCGGTCGCCACCGGGTACGGCAAGGTGGATGGACGGTTCGTTTACGTGTACTCCCAGGACTTCACCGTTCTCGGCGGGTCGCTCTCCGAGGCCGTCGCAGGCAAGATATGCAAGGTCATGGACCTCGCCGTGAGCAACGGCGCCCCCGTCGTGGGCCTGATTGACTCAGGCGGAGCCAGGATACAGGAGGGAGTAGATAGCCTCGCCGGGTACAGCGACATCTTCCACCGGAACGTCCGGTCCTCCGGCGTAATTCCGCAAATCTCCGTAATCCTCGGTCCCGCCGCGGGTGGAGCGACCTACTCGCCGGCGCTGACCGACTTCGTATTCATGGCGTCGGGCGTTGGGCAAATGTACATAACGGGCCCCGACGTAATTCGCGCGGTAACCGGCGAAGAGGTAACGCACGAAGAACTCGGCGGAGCCACCGCGCACACCACCAGAAGCGGGGTGGCCCACTTCGCCATCGAGGGAGAAGAGGCTTGCCTTGCCCAGGTGAGAAGGCTGCTCGGATTCCTTCCACAGAACAACATGGAAGACCCTCCCACGCTGGACATGGGCGACGATCCTGAGCGGCGCGAATACGATTTGGCTCACGTCATACCCGACAACCCGAACCGGCCTTACAATATGCTGGACGTGGTCCATCACGTAGTTGACGCCGGAGACTTCATGCAGGTGCATGAGCGGTTCGCCCCCAACGTAATCGTCGGCTTCGCCAGGTTCGACGGGAGGACGGTGGGGATCGTCGGAAACCAGCCCAGGCAGATCGCCGGGGTTCTCGACATAAACGCCTCCGTGAAGGCCGCAAGGTTCGTGAGGTTCTGCGACGCTTTCAACATACCGCTGGTGACCTTCATTGACGTTCCCGGCTTCATGCCCGGAACCACCCAGGAATACGGCGGCATAATCAGGCACGGCGCGAAGCTGATATACGCATACGCCGAGGCCACCGTCCCAAAGGTCAGCGTCCTCATCAAGAAGGCATACGGCGGCGCGTACATAGTAATGAGCAGCAAGAATCTGCGCAGCGACGTCAATCTCTCCTGGCCGACGGGCGAGGTCGCGGTCATGGGAGCGGGAGGCGCGGTCAACATCATCCACCGCAACGAGATACGAAATTCGGAAGACCCCGAATCCACCCGCGCCGACCTCACCGCCGAATACGAAGAACGCCTTATGAATCCGTACATCGCGGCGTCGCGCGGAATGATAGACGACGTAATAGACCCTCTGGAGACCCGACCGAAGATCATCCGCTCGCTCGAAATGCTCGCAAACAAGCGAGAGCAGCTCCCCTTCAAGAAGCACGGGAGCATTCCCCTGTGAAGATAAGATCAGCCGGAGGCAGCGCGGGGCTTAGTCCAGAACTGGCGGCGGCCATAACCGCCGCGGTTCACGCATTCTTCGACCAGGAACCCGCCCGGCCCCCGGAACGGCGCTCCGGTATATCCGCGTGGCGCATGGTCGCCCATGCCACATCGTTCCCCGGATTGCGCGCCTGGCGCGGCCACGACTGACACATCAAAACTCGATCAAGACCCGGACAATGACTCGCACGCCCCTCAAACTCAGCGACACCACCTTCCGAGACGCTCACCAGAGCCTCATGGCCACCAGGCTTCGCACCGAGGACATGACGCCTCTGGCCGAAAAGATGGACTCGGTCGGCTTCTTCTCCATGGAAGTATGGGGCGGCGCGACATTCGACTCCGCCACCAGGTTCCTCGCCGAAGACCCATGGGAACGCCTGCGAACCTTCAAGTCTCTCATGCCCAACACCAGGCTCTCCATGCTGCTGCGCGGACAGTCCCTAGTCGGGTACCGCAACTACGCCGACGACGTTGTGGACAAGTTCGTAGAACGCTCCGCCGAGAATGGCATTGACATCTTCCGGGTGTTCGACGCCCTCAACTACGAACCCAACCTGGAGCGAGCGGCCTCGGCGGTAAAGAACTCCGGAAAACATCTCCAGCTTGCCATCTGCTACACCATCAGCGAAGGTGGCCGCATGGGTGGAGACATCTACAACCTCGAATACTATCTGTCCAAGGCGCGCAGCTTCCGAGACATGGGCGCAGACAGCATCTGCATAAAGGACATGGGCGGCCTGCTCGCCCCTTATGACGCCTACGAGCTCGTGACTGCCATAAAGTCCGAGATAGACCTGCCTCTCCAACTCCACGCGCACTACACCAGCGGCATGGCCTCCATGTCCGCGCTCAAAGCGGTCGAGGCGGGCTTGGACATTCTGGACGTATGCCTCGCGCCTCTCGCTCTCAGGACGTCGCAGCCAGCGGTCGAGCCAATCGTAGTTACGCTGGGTGGCACGAAGCGTGACCCGGGCATTGACCTGGATACGCTCCTCGATCTGGGCGACCAGCTTGAGGAGATTCTTCCCAAGTACGCCGACCACCTGGAGACGACACGCTCCGCCGTCATAGACGCCCGCGTCCTCAGCCACCAGATCCCCGGCGGAATGGCGTCCAACATGGTATCCCAACTCCGAGAGGCGGACGCGCTGGACAGAATGGCGGAGGTACTGGAAGAAATCCCCCGCACACGCGCCGACCTTGGCTTTCCCCCGCTCGTCACGCCGATGAGCCAGATGGTAGGAGCGCAGGCCGTAAACAACGTCATCTTCGGGCGATACACCGTCGTCTCCGAGCCTGTGAAGGAATACCTGAGAGGCAACTACGGAAAACCCGTATCCCCTGTACGCGACGAACTCATAGACAAGTTGTCCCAAACCGAAGAGATTACGCCCGCCCCTGATAGGCCCGGCGACGTCATCGAGCCGGAACTGGAAGCGGCCAGAGAAGCCGTATCAGACCTGACACACGATATAGACGACGCCCTGATATACGCGCTCTACCCGCAGACCGGCGAGCGATTCCTCCGCATCAAGCACGGACTCGAACCCGTGCCAGAGGAGATGAAGCCTCGAACGCTGGAGGAAGTCCGGCAGGCCGCTGCACAGGCGGAGTCCCAGCCAGCCGCGCCCGCGCCTCCCAAGAGTTCCAGGGCAAGGCGATTCAACATCTACGTTGGCGACCAGTTCTTCGAGATTGACGTGGATCCGGTCGGACTCGGCGAAAGCCCGCAGCCGGTAGCATCGCCGGCCCCTGCCACGTCCGCCACCGCTCCGACTCCCGCCGCTGGAACGGCGCAACCCAACGAAGTCGCGGAAGGCGAGACTGCGGTAACGGCCCCGATGCCCGGCATTCTCATCAGCCTTGCGGTCGCTGAGGGAGAGACAATCTCCGCCGGCGACCCACTCCTGGTCTTGGAAGCGATGAAGATGCAGAACACAATCCCGTCCCCGGTGGACGGCACGATCAAGTCTCTGCCCGTCGCCCCGGGAACGCAAGTAACCAGGGACCAGGCGCTTGTAGTAATTCAAACCTAGGAATCCTCGTACCGGCACAGCGCACGCCTATCCACAACACATGCAATAAAAATCACCGGAAAGGAGCCACAGCATGGCTGACAACCAGATCATAGACGCGGCAAAGGAGCACTTCGGAGAGGTAGTGGCCCAGCAGTTGGAGAGGGTCGAAAGACTGAAGAACGAACCCGACTGGCTGGACTATTCGAACGTCTCTCCCATAGTGGTCGGTATGCTGGGCGGAGACGGCATCGGCCCAAGAATCAGCGCGGAGTCCCAGACCGTTCTGGAGCATCTTCTCAAGGAAGAGGTGGACTCCGGAAAGGTGGAGTTCAGGGTCATAGACGGCCTGACCATAGAGAACAGGGCCGAGCATCTACAGTCCATCCCCGACGACGTTCTCGCCGAGATCAAAGACTGCCACGTCACCCTCAAGGGCCCGACCCACACGCCGGAACAGGGCGACGGCTGGCCGAATATCGAAAGCGCGAACGTCTCCATGCGCAAGGAACTCGACCTGTTCGCCAACATCAGGCCGGTGCGAATTCCCTCCCAGGGTATTGACTGGACGTTCTTCCGTGAAAACACCGAGGATATGTACGCGGTCGGCAGCCAGGGCCTGAACGTGACCGAAGACCTCGCCATGGACTTCCGCGTCATTACCACGCAGGGTTCGCGCCGCATCATAGACGCAGCCTTCGCTCACGCCCGCAGAACAGGCCGCGACCGCGTCACCATCGTCACCAAGGCCAACATCGTCAAGACCACCGACGGCAAGTTCCTCGACATAGCGCGCGAGGTATCTGAGAACTACCCCGGCATCGAGTGGGACGGCTGGTACATTGACATCATGACCGCCGCGCTCATCAACCCCGCCCGCCAGCAGGACTTCCAGGTTCTCGCCCTGCCAAATCTCTACGGCGACATCCTCACCGACGAGGCTGCCCAGATACAGGGTGGCGTCGGCACCGCCGGAAGCGCGAACGTCGGCAAGCAGTACGCCATGTTCGAGGCGATCCACGGCAGCGCGCCCAGGATGGTCAGAGAGGGCCGCGACCAGTACGCCGATCCAAGCTCCCTGCTCCGCGCGGGCGCGATGATGCTCGAGCACATCGGCTACACCGACATAGGCGCCAAGCTGCACAAGGCCATAGACATCTGCGGTCAGTACGAGCGCAAAATAGTGATGACGGGACGCAGCACCGGCGCGACCAGCGCGGAATTTGGCCAGTACCTCATGGACACCGTCGCCGACTCCAGCATCGAAGATCGCTGGCAGGAGTACGTTGACGCTTCCGGCTAAGACGTGCAGACCTCAGACCAAACTCTAAAAGCCCAAACAGGGGCGGGTTAGAACGCCCGCCCCTACCACTGATAACTGACAACTAATAACTGAATACTGAGGACCAAAATGCCAAGAAGCAAAGTAACCGTAGTGGGCGCGGGCAATGTCGGGGCCACCGCCGCCCAGAGAATGTTCGACAAAGGCTATGCCGACATCGTGCTCGTGGACATTGTGGAGGGCCTCCCCCAGGGAAAGGCGCTCGATATGCTCGAGTCCGGCCCGGTCACAGGCTCCGACGCCAGCGTGGTTGGCACAAACGACTACGCGGACACCGCCGGCTCGGATGTCGTGGTCATCACGTCCGGCATCGCACGACGGCCCGGCATGAGCCGCGACGACCTGCTCCTGACCAACATGAACATCATCACCTCCGTCACCCAGTCTGTGATCGAACACTCCCCCGACGCGGTGCTCGTCATAGTGACAAACCCGCTCGACGCGATGGCGCAGCGAGCCTTCCAGGTCAGCGGCTTCCCCAAGAACCGCGTCGTTGGTATGGCCGGAATCCTGGACACCGCCCGCTTCAGGACGTTCCTGGCCGAGGAACTCAACGTGTCTGTGAACTCCGTCGAGGCATACGTCCTCGGCGGACACGGCGACACGATGGTTCCGGTCACGGCCAGCACGACCGTCGGCGGACAGCCCATCAGCGAGGTTCTGTCCCAGGACCGCATCGAATCCATCGTGAAGCGCACCCAGGACGGCGGCGCTGAAATAGTCAACCTGCTGAAGACCGGCAGCGCATACTACGCGCCCTCCGCCGCCATCGTCCAGATGGTCGAGGCCATCCTCTTCGACAGGCAGGAGATCCTCCCCTGCACCGCCTACCTCGAAGGCGAATACGGCATTGACGGCCTATACGTAGGTGTACCCGTCCGCCTCGGCGCGGGTGGCGTAGAGGACGTCATCCGGTTTAACCTCACCGAGACCGAGCAGGCCGAACTTCAGAACTCCGCCGAAGCCGTAAGAGAACTCATAGAAATCATGGCCCAGAACGGCTAGCAATTTGCGGTCTCTTATAAACAAATCCCATAGGGGCGTCCTCCGTAGGTAGGCGTCCCTATTCCGAACCCCCCGCGACCGCCGCCACAACAGCCGCTCCCAGCCCCGATCCATCCCTGAGATAGCAGACCTGTATCCTGTCGGCGCTTTCACCGAGAGTCTGCGCTAACCCGTGCTCCACCTCCTCACGGTATCCCGGTATGCCCCTGAATACGCTTCCGTCAACGGCAACCATGTGTTCGTTCTTCAGACCCGGGTCTATATATGTCGCTGTGGCGGCGATACTCTCTGCAACGATGTGCGCGGAGCGTCGCGCGACGGAGACACATATTTCCTGAAGGTGTCTCCTCTCATCCAGAGCGCTAATCGCTACGCCCAGTCGTCCAAGCTCCATAGCCGTCGCCGTAAGGTCCTGTGAGTCGTCGAAGATGATGTCCGACAGTTGCTCGGTCGTAAACGAATACGGGGCCGCGAAGTCGCCGCTTTCATCCAGCCATCCCTCGAATCCCTCCCCTTTCGACGCGGCCTCCACCACCCTCAGGCGTGCAACTTCCCCAAGGTATCGCCCGGCGACCATCTTCTCCATCAGTTGTCCGCTCGTGTCGGACTCCGCATCCAGTCTCCGGTCCGCGTCCGTCTGAATCGAGTCCACGCCGTCGAAGTTGCCGCACTCCATGTTGAAGATCATCTCACCAGGACTCCCGACCGGAGCGGGCAGGTCTCGCCTGGCAATCATATAGCTGGGCGCTGCAACGGCGAGATTCGCCCCTGTTCCTACGATCAGGCCCATATCGCAGCGCGGGTCGAGATATGCCCCAGCCGCCAGAACTCCAACCGTATCGTTCGCCAGCGCGCGGATGCGGAAATCCCCGTCCCTGCCCATCCTCTCTCGGATAGCGCGTTCCATCAGTTCGACCACATCCTGCCCCTCCACCCCGTCGAAAGCGAACTCCTTGGTCCACTTCGTCAGGCGACCGCTGCGGACGCCGGTCTGGTCCATCGGAAAGGCGAATATATAGCCGATGCCGTCGGCGCCGTGTTCGGTCAGGACGCCCACCAGAAAGTCGGCGACCGGACCGAACAGGTCGTCCGCGCTGCCGGACGTGGAGGCCAACCGGAATGACTGGTGATCGAGCACTCGGATGTCGCGCTTGCCGCCCAGTTCGACGAGCGTAGCGCGGACATTGGTGCCGCCAAGATCGAGGGCCAGGTAGCGCCCTCTCTCATCCCCGGACGGTCGGCTGACAAAAGACGGGTGCATTGCGATGGAGCGGGGATTCCCGGACAGACCCCGCCGCATTTCATCCTGGAACGAAGAGACTAGCGACGAGATGGACATATCGGGAAAAGAAAGACTATATATGGACAGGTTAAATCAGTAAGAACGCCACCTACGTTCTCTTCTGCGTTCATCCATCTCCTCCCGCGCACGTTCCACCTTCTCGATACTCTTGTCCAAATTCTTGGAATACTCCCGAGCCAGTTTGATGATGCGCTCCCACTTGCGCCTTGGTATCGTGACCACATCTTCAGACTGAGCCATCTTCACCCTCGATCTCCTCATCATGGTCTGCCATCTGTTCGATCAATCTATCATATTCGGCTCGCCTTTCCAATAACTCGCGTTGAGCTCTATCAACGTTCCGCAACGCTTCAGATAAGTCGTCGGACGCCCGCGACTCGGCATCCTGCGCCCGCTTCAGCCTTGATCTGTTGAAGTAGTAGCCCAGTATCACGCCCGTGACACCCGACGACACCGACCCTGCCGTCGCCAGCATATCCGGGTTGTCGCTGAGTATCGCCGCGTGAATGATTATCGCTATCGCCATGAAGCTGAACGACAACGCCAGCGTATTCGTTACTATCTCTGTCCAATTGGCCTCTCTGGCCAGAAAATTCCACACGATTCCCCTGCCCTATGTTCAGTTTCAGAGCCTGCTACATCTCAATCGCCCTCGTAACCGACGCCGACGCCACCTTGGGCAATTCGCTCAGCACCACCGAGCACCGGTATCCGCTCGCGTCCGGCGCGCCCGCCCTGACGACGAGTATGTCGTCCGGCTCTGGCACGAAACTTGCAAAATTCTGGTAGTCCGCGGGCTCCACGTGACCTTCCAGCACCCTCACTATCTTCAGGTCCGCTATCGAGCGTCCGATCCTGGGATGCAGGTACTCTCTCACGTCACGCTTAGTCCAGTCTCCCCAGAAGTCCGCAGACCCGCCTATCGTGATCAGCACCTCGCCCTGTCTCACGGGCAGAGTATCATCGCCAACCGAGTCCGAGGACGCCAGCGACGACCCCAGCACCGAAGCCACGTCCGCCACCGTGTCAAGCACCACCTCTTGCGAATGAGACGCCGAGCGCACCTGCCTCGGCTCCCACGACGCAAACACCGTGACCGCGCTCTGCTCCGCTGAAAATCCGCGCTCCACGTGCAGCGGCAGCCAGTCCGAATCCGTTTCGTTCTCGGCAATGCAGAAAGTGTACTTGCCCGGATGCCCTATCACCGTCCTGTCGAACAGGCCCGGTATCGAGGCGCAGGCGTTCATCAGAATCAATCTGACAGCCCTGCCGATTGTGGCGTTGGCACGATTGCCCGGCCCGAACAGATTGTTCTTCGAATTGATGTCCAGTTCTTGGACAATCGGGCCGTTGACTATGACCAGCACAGCAGCCCCGCCCTGGCTCGAAGACGGCGCTATCAGGTTGAACTCCGGCGCCAGCATCGCCTCGGTGGCCGCGAGCACGACCGGAAAATACTCCGGCAGGCAGCCCGCCATGACCGCGTTGGCCGCTGTCTTCGCCACCGTTATCTCGCGCCTGCGCTCCGGTATCTCACCCAGCACCTCATCCGGCGACCGTCCCGCGTAGTCCAGAAACTCGTTCACCCGGTCGAGAGTGGGCGGGACCACCGGCAGGCCGTCAGTCCAGCCGAGCTCATAGCACCGCTCAATCGCTTCAACCGCGTCGCCCCATTCTGCCGTAACAAGGTCCTGCATATCATCGCCTCCTCTTTGGTGTGCGCAGTATAAGACATTGACCCAATACTGTCAGGGACAGAAAAAACCTGTATCAGATTAGTCGGTCAATCGGTCACCTCATCGTCATACCCGCGAAAGCGGGTATCCAGGGGAGGGGTGGAGCAGGTCTTGATTAAACCCACCGACCAAACTGGTACAGAATCGAATTACGATTCACCCTCCTGTTCGGTGCTATAATGATTCGGGTTCTCCCATTCGGATGATTGGTGAATAGTGCTACGGTAAAGCATCCGCATCATCCAGGTCATAAAATCCGGCAAATCGCAGTTCAGACAAATATGCGTGAAGACAAGGACAACACAACCCGTCCATACCACCGCGTCGTGGTGAAAGTAGGCACGACACTCATTACCGACAGCGCCAATCGCCTGGACCTGGAAGCGATGGCCAGCATAGTCGGCCAGATAGCCCGTCTCCAGCGAGACGGAGCCGAGATGCTGCTTGTATCGTCTGGAGCGGTCGCCGCCGGGCGGCACGTGCTCGATCCCACCGGCCAGACCGGAAACGTCCTCATGCGGCAGGCGCTGGCCGCCATCGGACAGGGCAGGCTGATGAACGCCTACGAGCAGCTCTTCGACTGGCACGAAGTACACGTAGCCCAGACGCTCCTCACTCGCAGAGACCTCAGCGACCGCATGGGTTACCTGAACATACGCAATACCCTGCTCGGCCTGATCAAGTATCGGGTCGTCCCGATCATCAACGAAAACGACGTCGTGTCCGTGGACGAACTGGAAGGCGAGATCATTGGCGACAACGATACGCTCTCAGCTATGGTAGCCAATATAGTGGACGCTGACCTCCTGATCATCCTCGGACAAACCGAGGGTCTCTTCACAACCGACCCCCACCTGGACCCCGACGCTCGACTCATACGCAAGGTATCTTATTTCACCAATGAGATAGACGCCCTCGGAGGCCCATCCTTCGACTCGCGCGGACGTGGAGGAATGTCCGCCAAGCTGAACGCCGCCAAGCTGGCCACCGCGTCCGGCGTTGACACCATCTTTGCCAGCGGATCGTTACAGAATGTAGTGCCCCGGCTTGTGAGCGGCGAATCGCTTGGCACTTACTTCCCCACCGGCGCAAACAGGATGGAGAGCCGCAAGCGTTACCTGCTCAGCCAGATACGCGAGACCGACGTCATAGTCGTTGATCCCGGCGCCGTCCGCGCGCTTGTGCAGGGCAACAAGAGCCTGCTTCCCGCCGGAATACTCGGCGCGCATGGAGAATTCGAGCGCGGAGACGTTGTGCTCGTCGAGGACACAGATAAGCGCAGGATAGCCTGCGGCATCTCAGGATACAATTCCCAGGATGTCCACAAGATAAGAAGGATGCGCTCGGACCAGATAGGACAGACCCTCGGGTACCACTTCGGAGACGAGGTAATCCACCGCGACAACCTCGTCGTGCTGGCCCCCGAAGCGGCCCATGTATGAAAGCGCCTTCTGACAGGAGTTTACCAATGATGAAGACCATCACCGACGAACTCACTCACAAGGGTGAGGCCGCCAGAATCGCCGCCCGGCAACTGGCGAAGGTCTCCGGCGGCGTCAGGAATCAGGCGCTGCTCAACATCGCCGACCGCGTTGTCGAGGAACGAGACGCCATACTCCACGCCAACCGGAAAGACCTGGACGCCGGAAGGCAAAAGGGGCTTCCCGAATACTACCTCGACCGTATGATGCTGGACCCTGAACGCCTCGAGGCCGTCGCCGCCGACGTTCGCAGCGTCGCCTCTCTGCCCGATCCCGTCGGCGAGATAATCGAGATGCGCTCCATGCCCAACAGCCTCCAGGTCGGACGCAGGCGCGTCCCTCTCGGGGTCGTCGGCGTCATCTACGAAAGCCGGCCCAACGTGACCGTGGACATATCCACGCTCTGCCTCAAGTCCGGCAACGCCGTCATCCTCCGGGGCGGCAGCGACACGATAAACTCCAACACCGCCTTGGCAGGCGTCATTCGACAGGCTGTCGCCGACGCGGGCGCGCCTGAGAACGCGGTACAGCTTTTCCAGTCAACCGACCGCGAACTGGTCGGCAGGATGCTCGAAGCCAGAGAGTACATAGACCTGCTGATTCCCAGGGGCGGACAGGAGCTAATCAACAGGGTCGCCCGCGACGCCAGGATGCCCGCCATCACCGGCGGAGTCGGTGTCTGCCACACCTACGTGGACAAGGAAGCAGACCTGGATATGGCCGCCGACATCGTATTCAACGCCAAAGTCCAGCGATACTCCGTCTGCAATGCCATGGACACGCTTCTGGTACACTCCGCCGTAGCTCCCGCCTATCTCCCCAAGATGGCAGGCAGGTTCGCCGAAGCCGGAGTCGAGATGCGTTGCGACCGCCGCGCCCTGAGTCTCCTCGGTCCTTCCAACGGCGGCGGAGCATTGCAGGTAATTCCCGCCTCCGAAGACGACTGGAGCACCGAGTTCCTCGCCCTCATAGCGGGCGTCCGCGTCGTTGACTCCCTCGACGACGCGCTCGACCACATCCAGACCTACGGCTCCGGCCACTCCGACGCCATAGTCACAGAAGATTACTCCGCCGCCATGCGCTTCGTTGACGAGGTGGACTCCAGCGCCGTCTTCGTCAACTGCTCCACCCGTTTCAACGACGGAGGCCAGTTCGGACTCGGAGCAGAAGTAGCCATCAGCACCAACAAATTCCACGCCCGCGGCCCCATGGGCCTCAAAGAACTCACATCCTACAAGTGGACCGTAATGGGCGCCGGCCAGGTCAGGACCTAGGAACAGACCCCTTAAATGGCAAAATACGACTTCCAGCGAGAGACCCGCACCCCATACTCCGAGTGCTACATAGTCATGGAGAGCGAAGTCGTCGTGGGCAGACTCGACATCCACTACGCCGACGTCGTAGTACACGCCACACTCAACGTCGAAGAAACCGTGACATCCGACGAGACCCAGGACATCATAGACGACATAGAGGGCCAACTCCTCGACGCCGTAGGCATAGTGCGCCAGGAGATAATCATCCACGTCCACCAGGGCCGCGACCTCGGCGTGTATACCACCAGCGACTTCAACGACACTAACGGCGGCGGCTTCAGGTTCAACTAATACAGTGTTCCAGGCCGTTCACTAAGGAGCGGTTGTCCTTACCTCAGATGCTCGGAATGCCAAGACGCATAATCACGAAGATATAGCTCGTAGTCTTCGCAACGATCACATACCGGTAGCGTTTCCTTTCGGGTGGTTGGATTATAAGATGTGGAGAGAAACATCACAGAGGGGGATGAGATGTCGGGCCTGCTGTATGAGTTAGAAGAACAGAGAGATCGGA
>DAOULF010000264.1:0-8028 GCA_034420555.1 Dehalococcoidia bacterium | reverse complement strand
CGTACCCGACCCTCACGTCGGGCGCGGGCAGGCCGGGGACGCTGGTGTCTCCGAACAGGAAGAAGCCGCCCAGGATGAAGCTGATTCCTCCGGCAAGTCCGAAGCCACCCCAGCCCGGCGCTTGAAGTTCAACGAAGAAAAGCACGAGTCCGGCACCGATGAGAACGAGTCCAATCCAGTTCACCGGCAGGTTGCCCAGACCCAGGAACGCCAGTATCAGCAGACCGGCGCCCAGGATTCCGGCGACCCATCCCCCGGGTATCAGAATCTCGAACAGTATCAGGATTCCGCCCGCTGCCAGGAGAATGAATGCCAGCGTCGGATTCGCCAGGAACTGGAGGACCCTCTGAACAGGCGAGACCTCGGCGCGTTGGACAGGGAGACCCTCGGTTTCGAGAGTGACGAGACTCCCCTGCACTGACACTTCCATTCCGTCCATCTTGTCGAGCAGGTCGGAAACGTCGGCGGCGAGCAGGTCCAGAATGTCGAGTTCCAACGCCTCAGCCTCGGAGTAAGATGAAGCCTCCGTGATGGTCTTCACCAACGCCTCCGAATTCCTGTCGCGCTGGTTGGCGATGCTCCGCAACAGGGCCGCGGCGTCCTGGGTGGCCTTGGCCTTTATGGTTTCGGGAAGCTCTTCCCCACCCGCGCCGACGGGCGAGGCGGCCCCAATGGTAGTGCCGGGAGACATAGCCGCCACGTGCGCCGACGCCACCAGGAACGTGCCTGCGGACGCCGCTCTGGAACCCGACGGAGTCACCAGTACCGCCACCGGAACCGGCGAGTCCAGTATATCGCCAACCATCTCGCGCATGGATTCCAGGTCGCCGCCCGGCGTGTCCAGTTCGAGAACGAAGAGTTGAGCGCCCGCGTCATGGGCGTCGCCGAGCCACCCACGCAGGATACGCGCGGCTACGGGATCAACCGGGCTGTCCAGCCGACCTACCATCACACCGACGGTGCCAGGTTGGGTCTGGGCTCCCACAACCTCGATCACCAGCGAAGACAGCAAAAACAGCGCGCCAACCGCAAGAAGAGTCCGCCGCAACAAATACAACCGTAGTCCCGTCATGACCCGCGCCTGCTATCTCGCATCCTGTACATCCCCTCATCTCGTAAACCCTCGAAGAGGCTCGCCGCTCGGCAATTCTGATTCTGACAAATGCGTGAACCGGAGAAAGTCATGGGCATCATCCCGGCGACGCTATCCTGCACCCCATCGCCTCGAAGAAATCATCATCCACGCAGGCGACGGGCAGGTCTGCTTCGAGCGCGGTCGCGGCGACGACGGCGTTGGGCATGAGAGAAGGGTCGTCCGACTCCAGTTCGCGCGCTATGCCGCCCGCTCGCCTGGCGACCTCGTCACTCACGCCTATCACGTCCACCATCGAGAGCAGCGCTATTAGCTGGATCTCGGCGCGCCTGTCCGGGATCCTGCGAACGGCCTCCGCTACGGACAGCGACGATACGGATGCCTGGATATCCCGGCTGACGATGAGCGAGACCCACTCGGATTCGGGACCGCCTCGCCAGACGCTCTCGATTATCCTCGTGTCCAGTATGACATGGGCATCCATCGCCAGTCGCTCCTCGGTGTGGTCAGCGGAATCCGTGTGTCGGAACACATTCGGCTATCGAGCCTCCGACTCTACGGCCTCTCTGAGAATGGCCGAAGCCTCGTCCGCCGAAAGCTCGACGGGCGACCCGACCGGCTGGCGCCCTTGCATCGAGAGATACTCGTCGTTCCACACCGACTCCCGCCTGGGCGCGGAAGGCTGGTCATGCTCTCCGTTCAGCGCCATCTCCAGCGCGTTCTCCAGGAAGGTCCTGAGCGGAACGCGCATTTCAGCCGCCCTCGCCTTGGCGCCGAGATACAGGTCCTCCCTTATCTGCGCGTAGAGTTGTCGGGTCGGGACAGAACTCTTCTGTCGGGGCATGGAAACATCCTCTGTTCAGACTGTGATTCTATACTATCACATCACTTTTCTAATAAAAGATATAAGCGCGGATTCCCAAGACGGACCCGTCTCACCTCAAACTTACAATCAGCCGATACCTAAACTTGCAATCAGCCGCATCCTTACCTTACAATCAGCCGATACCCAAACTTACAATCAGCCGCATCTTTACCTTACAATCAGCCGATGTCTCAGAGAATGATCTATCCCAGATACATAGAACAACGCTTGGCCGAAGCCCTGGAGGACTCCCCCATAGTCCTGATTCATGGCCCTCGCCAGTCCGGCAAGACCACGCTCGCCCAGTCCGCCTACGCCCCCGCCAGCCTGAACTGGGGAGACGACTCCTCGAATCTTTCGATGGGCGCGAGGAACAGAGACTACGAGTACATCACCTTCGACGACGACAACCTGCTGGCCGGCGCGCTGGAGGATCCTGTCGGCTTTGTCACCGACCTTCCAGAGCGCGTCATACTCGACGAGGCCCAGCGAGCGCCCCAGATATTCACCGCTCTCAAGCTGGCCGTGGACCGCAATCGCGCGCCGGGCCGCTTCATCCTGACAGGATCATCCAACGTCCTGCTCCTGCCCACGCTGGCCGACTCTCTCGCCGGGCGCATGGAAACCGTGCATCTCCACCCACTGGCGCAGGACGAGATAGAGGCAGGGCTGCCTTGGCCCGGCTCCCCGGCCCTCGCCTCGGACTCACGCTCCGGGTTCCTGGACGCCCTGTTCGCCGGCAGGTTCCGGGTCCGGCGCTCCGAACGCCTGGGCGCGAACCTGCGTGAGCGTATAGCGCGCGGGGGATTCCCCCCCGCCATAGCCCGGTCCGGCGGCCCCAGGCGAACAGCGTGGTATCGCAACTACGCCGACGCTCACGTACAGCGAGACGTGCGTGACCTAGCTCGCATCAGGGCGTTGGACACTCTGCCCGCCCTCCTGAACGCCGCCGCCGCCCAGACCGCCAGCCTCTACAATCTCAGCGACCTCGCCTCCCCCTTCCAGCTATCCAGGCAGACCATCGGCGACTATGTGACGCTTCTCGAAAGAGTGTTCCTGGTAGAGCGTCTGAAACCCTGGCACAGCAACCGCCTGAGCCGCCTGGTCAAGACCCCCAAACTGCATATAGGCGATACGGGCCTGGGATGCGCCCTGCTGGGCCTCGACGAGGACGGCCTCGCCTCTGACCGGAACTCCCTGGGCCAGATGCTGGAGACCTTCGTATATCAGGAACTGAGGCGACAGGCGAGCTGGAACCCGCTGCCCACGTCCTTCTTCCACTACCGAGACCGGGACAGGGTTGAGGTGGACATCATACTGGAGCGCGGTCCGCGAGCAGTCGCCGGGGTCGAAGTGAAGGCCGCCGCGACCCTCAGAAACTCCGACTTCCGAGGACTGCGAAAACTCAGCAAGCTCACCGGAGAACGCTTCACCGCCGGGGTAGTCCTCTACGACGGAGAAACCACCGTAAACTGGGGCGATGGCCTATACGCCGTCCCCATCCGCCGCCTATGGGAAACGCCGCTTCAAGCGACGCAACCCTAGGCTGACTGACTCGGCAGCGCAACAGTCCCCTCTCCTAGAGAGCTCACAAGGGTATGCAAGTGAGCAAAGCGGCTATGAATGTCAACAGAAAATCCCCTCTCCCTCTGGGAGAGGGTTAGGGTGAGGGCAAATACATACCCCTCTCAGATCCCTTTGGGAGAGGGCTAGGGTGAGGGTGACGAACCATTATTATGATGCTTCAATTTTCAAATTGCCCTTTACAAATTTCTCGAACATCCGTACACTACTTCTCAAGAACATATATACTCATAACCCAACCGTCACGTTCATAACTGATAATTGCTAATTGAAAATTGACCACTGCCACCGAAATCCTATCACCACAGCAGCGACTCGCGCAGATAGTCGCCGAAGAAACCGACGGCGGACGAAAGATCGTCCGCTTCTTCAGGCAGGTCGTCGAAGGTGAACTCAACCATGAGGGCTTCCAGCCCAACCACCGCATGGACTCGGCCAAACAACTCGTCAAGATCGGTCTCACCGAGTTCCAGGACTACATAGACGCTAACGCCTCGCCCCCAAAGCGACGCAAGACCAGAAAAGTATCCCCAAACGATGAAATCTCCCCTGAGATTCTGAAAGCCCGCGAGGAACTCGCGCAGTACGCCAGAGAACTCACCCAGGACGGCAGGGCCGTCATCCAGATGTACTCTGAAGTGATGGGCGGCCTCAGAAACGACGAAGACTTCAAGCCCCACCACCGCATAGCCGCGGGCAAAGAACTGCTGCTCAGAGGCTTCGGCCCTGCATCAGCATGGCCCGAACCCGAGCCTGCCGCCGAATCGCAGTCCCAACCTGAACCCCAGGTCGTCGTACAGTGCGACCACTCACTGCCCGAACCGCTCCTGGACTACCTCGAAGAGGCCGTCCGCGCCTATGAGGGACCCAACCCCGTTACCGAGAAGATGTCCCCCGAACTCAGGGAGCTAGTCGAGAGCGACGAGCCTCTCGACTGCCAATGCGCCGACGACTACGGCGATTCCTGCCCCAACAACGACGAATGTCCCTACTTCCACCTCGAATTCCCCAAATACACCGAGGAAGAGCAGGAAGAAATCAAGGAGTGGGCGCTCCGAGGTCTCAGAAGACGCGCCGAGTGGCTTAACGCCATGCACAGCCACCCCGAAGAAGATCCCTGACCACACTCAGTTCGCCGGACTTCTTGAGTGTCTGAACGACATACTGATATTGTACTTACAATGCTTAACAGCTCGATCCAAGAGGACAAAGGAGTGGGGCAATGTCAACCGTATCGGAATTACAGGAGGCGATACTTGGCTTGTCTGAGACCGACTACTCCAGACTGCGCCGCTGGCTGCTTGACCAGGACTGGGAACTGTGGGAGCGGGAGTTCGACGAGGATGTAAAGGCTGGCAAGTTCGATGCCTTGGCATCCGAGGCATTGGAAGCCAAGGCAAGAGGCGACCTGAAGGACCTGTAGTTGCACAGGACAGACCCTCACTTCTGGCGGCGATTTGAGGAATTGCCCGTCACAGTACAGCAGATAGCCCGACGAAACTTCGACTTATTGAAGGCGAACCCCAGGCATCCGTCCTTGAGGTTCAGATCGGTGTATAATCCCCCACCATGAAGATAGTCATTGCCCCTCAAACCTTCAAAGGAAGCATATCCGCCCTTGACGCCGCCCGCGCGATGCGAAACGGCGTCCTGGAGGTATTCCCAGACGCCCGGACCGTCCTCTCCTCCGTAGCCGACGGCGGCGACGGCACGCTCGAAACCCTGGTCGAGGTATCGGGCGGCCAGATACGCGAGACAACGGTCACAGGCCCGCTCGGAGAGCGCAGGGTCGCTGAGTGGGGCGCGATGGGCGACGGAGAGACAGCCGTCATAGAGATGGCGCGAACCTCCGGCCTTGCCCTCGTCCCGCTCGACCGCAGGGACCCCCTGAACGCCACCACCTACGGCCTCGGCGAGATAGTCCGCGCCGCGCTCGACGACGGCTTCAGGCGGTTCATCATGGGAATCGGCGGCAGCGCCACCAACGACGCCGGCGCGGGCATGGCCCAGGCGCTCGGTGTCCGCCTGCTCGACGCCGCCGGAAACGAACTGCCCCAAGGAGGCGCGGCCCTCGCCAACCTCACCCGCATTGACATGACCGGCATTGACCCCCGCGTATCCGAATCCGCCTTCCTCGTCGCCTGCGACGTGAGCAATCCTCTCACCGGCCCCGAGGGCGCGTCCGCCATCTACGGCCCCCAGAAGGGCGCGACGCCCGAAATGGTGCAGACCCTTGACGCCGCCCTGCTCCACTTCTCAGAGATAGTCAGGCAGGGCATCGGGGCCGAGATAAACGACCTTCAGGGAGCGGGCGCCGCAGGCGGACTCGGCGGCGGCATGGTCGCCTTTCTGAACGCCGAACTCCGAGCCGGCGTGGACATCGTTCTGGACACCGTCGGCCTCGACGCCGCGCTAGAAGGCGCCGACCTCGTTCTCACCGGCGAAGGCGCGCTCGACTACCAGACCGTTTACAGCAAGGCCCCCATAGGCGTCGCGGAGCGCGCCAAGCGATCAGGCATCCCCGTCATCGCCATAGCCGGAACCCTCGGCGACGGCTACACCCTCGTCCACGACCACGGCATAGACGCCGCCCTCGCCATCACCAACGCCCCCATGACCCTCGAAGAAGCCTCATCCCGCGCGGCTGAGTTGATAGCGAACGCCACAGCCCAGGCCATGCGCCTGCTCAAAGTCGGGGCTAGGGTTCTGGGCAGAAATTGAGTTCTCAGATAGTATGCCACTTACGCAACCTGACATGAATGATAATTGGTGGGTACTTCTATATAGTAGTCAGGTAGAGGGTTGAGATGAAGTGGTTCGTAATTCTTGTGGTAGTGCTCGCAACATTCCTGATTCAAACAAAAGTATTTGCATCCAATGACCCACTTCCTCCCGAAATTGAAGTAATACAAGTAGAGTATAATTTACTCCACATTCGCTCGACAGTTCTAAGACACAATAATCCAAATTTATTGAAAATTGAAGTTGTCGGACAATCAAGGAATCGAGATCGTTACTACTATCTTATAATTGATCATGGCGAGGATTTTTATTCACCTAAAAATTTTACCCTGAACAATCTACTATCTGACAGTAAATTCAAGATCAATGCACGTACAATACGAGTCGAAACTGATGATAGCGGAGTGAACACTGAATACTACTCAGAAGTAAAAAACATCTACTTCCAAACACCAAAGGTGAAGCCGCGTAAGCCATACATAAAACTTGAATCTTGGGGACATGATCATATAGTTGGGGACATACACTCGCGCATATACGTCTATGATAGTGATTCTGGTTCAGACATCAACCTTCAAGCAATGCCAGTAGATTCACGTTGGCGAATATATAAAGATGGTGTTGTACCACAGGAACCAAACAAAGTTGAATTAAGTAACAGTGATAGGCTACTTAATCAAGACGAGGGTGCTTGGGGTAATGAAGATGAAGTAGATACTGAAGGTCAATGGAGAAGAGGTTGGAGACTGCGGCAAACAAGTGGACAATTTGCATTTGGACATGAATCACCAGGAGAACCAATGGAACTAGAATCTGATACTTTGTATAACATTGATGCACAGATGAAGTATAACTCTGTTGATGATCCATGGGGACCAATGGAATCTATACAGGTGCGGACGAAAGCCACATCACTCGACAAAGAATATGAACCAGATCCTGAACCTGTACTAATTGTCGCTCGCACACATAATTCAGTGCACTTCTCAAGTTACTTGAATATTGGTGCAAAAATAAGATTGTATCGTGGTAGTATTTTTATGTTTGAACGAGTGCTAGAGGAGGGAATATATGGTGAAGTCAAATTCATTAAAGGTCTTGTTCCGGATACCAAATACAGATTGCAAATAATAGACAAAGATCCTAGAGAACCAAACAAACATACTTCTACCTATGAGGAAGGTTTTCGCACATTAAAGCTTAACCATATTACCATTACATATGCCCCAAATTGCTACCCCGCCCTTACTTGCGAATAGCTTACAAGCCTACTCTAAGAGGCTTCTAGAGCGGCCTTATACCAATTCGGAGTGATGTCTCACCATGTTCTGCTCAACCAGGCGCGATGGATTCCCGCAAAGGCGGGAATGACGATAGGAGTTTGCCTCAGAGATTCACGGCATAGTCAGACTTAGATGGTGTATTACTATGTCCCTCTGAGGATACGGATAAGGTCTTCTACATGCTGACATCGGAATTGGTATTCGTACCCAGTCCCGCCGCGGGGGTGCAGGTATATGTCCTCATCTTGTGCATATGCCAGTAGTTCGGCGCTGTTTGGTAAGTGGCCTCTTTCCAGCGCGTTAAGCCCGATCCGGGCGATGTCAGTATTTGCTTTACGAACATAGATGGTTGCCCCATACCTGTTCCAATGGAATCTGTGGTCTATGCTTGATGGGCCACGAAGCCCAACGGCTCCTTCAGGCACTGGTTCGTCAATTGCAATATATTGGTCGGGGAATGC
>DAOULF010000263.1:0-5501 GCA_034420555.1 Dehalococcoidia bacterium | reverse complement strand
AATGACAGGACAGGAAGTAGATGAGATAGCGCGGACGGTGATCGAAGAGGCGGGCTACGGCGACGAATTCGGGCATGGTCTCGGACACGGCGTTGGACTCGCGGTACACGAGCGTCCGATGGTCGTGCCTACCTCCGATGACGTCATTGAGGACGGGATGGTCTTCACCGTCGAACCCGGCATATACATATCCGGCTGGGGCGGCGTCAGGATAGAGGACATCGTAGTGATGGAGAATGGCCGCGCGAGAATCCTGACGGGTTCGCCCAAATAGTCTGCTCGATGCAGTCACGCGGGACCGTGGATAATCGCCCGTAAAGTTTGCCGACGGCACAGCCCTTCGGGATTCCCGCTTTCGCGGGAATGACGGTCCGGGGCCTGAGAGGGACTTTTGCAATCGTCTTACCCTGACGCCAGCGTCCACTTTTCCCAGGCATCCTCTATGTCTTGCTGAGTATCGGCGTACTCTTGGCCAAGCCGCGTTATCGCGTCTGTGTCGCGGCGCTCTGAGGCGGTTTCGAGCTGCTTCTCTATGTTGGATACCTTGGACTCAAGCTCGTGGATCAGGGTCTCGTAGTCCACTGGCTGGGACTGCGCGGAGGATTTGGTCTTTCGTTCCTGCTTGCGCGACTCGCGTTCGCGCCTGCGATGCCTTGCGCGGGCGCGCTTGGAGACAGGCTCGGGTTCGGGCGGGCGGTTCATGCGCATCCACTCCGCGAACCCACCGCTGAATGGGCGAACGGTCCCCTCCTCGATAGCCCAGATCCGCTCCGCCATCATGCCGATGAAGTGCCGGTCGTGCGAAACGAAAAGCAGCGTCCCGTCAAACGATTCGAGCGTGTCTTCGAGCGCCTCCCGGCTGGCGATGTCGAGGTGAGTGGTGGGTTCGTCCAGAATGAGGACGTTGGGATAGGTTATCAACAGGCGCGCCAGGGACAGCCTCGTTCGCTCTCCGCCCGACAGCGCGATTACCTGCTTGAATACGTCATCGCCCTGGAACAGGAAGCGCGCGAGATAGTCCCGCGCCTCTCCGATGGGTATGTTGCGGATTTCCAGGAAGGCTTCCAGCACGTTCTTGTCGTCCGGGAGATTCCAGGTTCCCTGGTTCAGATACCCGGTCTGAACGTTGTGCCCCAGCCTGACAGCGCCCGAGAGCGGAGCCTGTTCGCCCAGTATAGTGCGGATCAGGGTCGTCTTGCCGATGCCGTTCGCGCCGACTATGGCCGTGCGGGAGCCGCTCTCGACATCTATGTCGGGCGTGGTGAGCAGGGTCGTCTGAGACTCTCCTTCGGCGAATCCGACGGAGAGGCCGCGCAGGCTCAACGCGACATGCCCCGTGCGAGAGGCGCTGGCCGCACTTATGGAAATTGTCTTTTCGCTCTGCGGCGCTTCGATGCGCTCCAGTCTCGCCAGGCGCGTCTCGCGCCCTCTGGCCTCCCGGGAACGCTGGCCTGCCTTGTATCGCTGGATGAAGAATTCTTCCTTGGCTATATGCTCCTGCTGTCGCTCGAATTCCTTCTGCTGTCGCTCGACCTGGGCTCGCTTCAACTCACGGTACTGCGAGTAGTTGCCCGGGAAACGTTGCAATCTTCCGCGCTCCATCTCCCATATTTCAGAACAGACGCGGTCGAGAAAGTAGCGGTCGTGGGATACTACTACCACGGCGTACTTGAAGCCCAGCAGGAAGTCTTCCAGCCAGGTCAGGCCGTCGAAGTCGAGGTAGTTGGTGGGCTCGTCCAGCACCAGCAAGTCGGGGTCCGTTAGCAGGGCGCGGGCGAGGGCCGCCCTCGTGCGTTCCCCACCGCTGGCCGCAGACGCGGGGGTGTCCAGCGTGTCCAGCGTCATGCCCACGCCTTCGACTACGCGGTCCATGCTGCTCTGGTAGTCGTACCCGCCCAGCGCCTCGTACTCTTCGAGCAGTTCGGCGTATCGCGTCTCAGCCCGCCGCCGCGCCGCGCCGTCTCCCTGCTGTATTTCCAGCGCGCTGCTGGCGAGTTCGTCTTCGAGGTCGAACAGCTTCTGGAACGCGGACTGCACTTCGTCCCTCAGAGTCCCCGGCGCGTCGTGCTCGGGCATTTGGGAAACGTAGGCGACTCGCAGGCCCGAATTCATAGATACAAACCCCGCGTCGGGTTCGAGACTGCCTGTCAGAACTCGCAGCAGGGATGTCTTGCCGCTCCCGTTCGGGCCGACCAGCCCGATTCGAGCTTGTTCACCGACCTCGACGCTCACGTCGGCGAATATCTCCACTTCGCTGTAGAAGAGTTTGAGTTGTGACGCGGAAAGCAGCATTTCGACGCCTCAGGACTCTAGGATACGCTTGAGATTCTGGTGGTCGGACTCGAACTGGGCCTGCACTCTTCTTCTCATGGCCGGCTCTACCAATGCGGTCATTCCGGGCAAGTCGAATTCGGAGACCGAATGCAGCTGCGCGCCTCCCTCGGATGGCTTGACGTCGTAGGCGAGGCTCATTGGAAAGGGTCCGTCCGTGCTGTGAGCGGCGTACCTTTCGCCCGGAAGGAACTCAGTTACCGCGAATTCATGGGAGAGTCTGCGCTGCATGACCTCGGTGACCACCCGGCAGGTCGCTCCCTGTTCCACGGGGCCCTGGGATGTCTGTTGGGCCTCCACTACATTCTCGGCCCAGGAGGGCAGGTTTTCCACCCTGGTCAGGTACTCCATCACGTCTGCTACGGATCGGTTGATGGTTATCGTGGTCTCTACTTTCAATGTGCCTCGCTTTGACGTTCCGGCTATCGGATTATTCTTATGATCACCCTGAAACGGCGCATCGAGCAGGAGGGTCGCAGTTCGACGACTTCGACTATCTCGGCCTCCTCGAACCTGCCCACCTCCTCGAAATTCATGCCCGCTTCGGGTAATTCGGGACGGCGTATCTGTCCAACAGGACGACCGTCCTCATCCACGAGAAACCAGGTGAAGGTCGGAATACAGGTCTGGGATGTCACAGGGACTCGCTCTTTCGGGGAAATGTCAGACCTAAGTTTACATTTCGCGCACACGCGGGGTCTAGGGACGAGATAAGGAGAGAGTTTCTAAAGTCAACCGCCACGTACCACAAATACATTCTTGACGCAGTAGTCTCACGGCAAATATAACTACTCCAAGGCATCATCTCTGAATCAGTGCGCATTGAGGAGTGGAGCATGAAAGTCTTGATTTCGGGTTCGTCGGGACTCATCGGGACGGCGTTGGTGAGAAGTCTTGAGTCATCGGGGCACGGCGTGACCAGGTTGGTGCGTCCCGGTTCCGCGAGTGTCCCTAATGCCATACCCTGGGATCCGGCTTCCGGCTCGCTCGACGCCCGGCAGTTGGAGGGATTCGACGCGGCAATCCATCTGTCCGGCGAGAACGTGGCCTCGCGTCGCTGGTCCGCGGAGCAGAAGTCGCGTATCAGAGACAGCAGGGTCAAGAGTACCGAATTGCTTGCGAACGCACTGGCAGGACTTGACAGCCCTCCCAGAGTCTTTGCCTGCGCCTCAGCCACCGGCTACTACGGAGACAGGGGCAATGAGGTCCTGACCGAAGACGCCGCGCCCGGGTCGGACTTTCTGGCCGGTGTCGGTGTGGAGTGGGAGAACGCTACCGCTCCTGCCTCGGAGGCCGGAATCCGCGTGGTCAATATGAGGATCAGCGTCGTGCTGACCGCCGCGGGCGGTATGGTGGCGACAGTGGGGCCGATATTCAGGCTCGGAATCGGCGGCAGACTGGGATCAGGGGCGCAGTATCTAAGTTGGATTTCCAGACAGGACATCATTCGCGCTATGGAGTGGATACTGGAGCGAGACGGCCTGAGCGGCCCGGTGAACCTTTGCTCGCCCAACCCGGTCACCAACTCGGAGTTCACCCGAACGATGGGCAGGATACTGAGAAGGCCGACCCTGTTCCCCGTTCCAAGGTTCGCGCTCCGAATTACCCAGGGCGAGATAACCGATATGCTGCTGGCGAGCGTTCGCGCGACGCCTGGGAAACTGAGCGCCAGCGGCTTCGAGTTTCGGCATCCGAATTTGGAAGACGCGCTGAGGTGGGCGTTGGGGGATACTGAGGTTTAGGACGCCGGTCGGCCTCTGTACTATGCGAGCGCGGGTTTGGCGTCTTTTCCCATTCGCTGAATTACGAACTGGCCTATTTCGACAAAGCTAACATTCTTACTCGCCTGATGCGCTAGGATTCCCACGCAGATGCCGCTCAAGAGAACGACGACCGTAGGACCGCTTATAAGGCTGGTGGCCAATAAGACTGCCCCCGTGCATACCCCGCCCTTTGCCAGGCCGTCGGAAAATTCCTTCCAGTCTCCCGACTTTCGAGCAGTATGGAACGCCTTTGCGAGAGCGGCGACTGTCACTACCAGCATCAGCGGATTGGCGCTAACCACGGCTGACAGACCAATGCTACTCACGATGCTGGAAAATTCTTCAACGTCATCATTGTTCCAGTTGAGCGCGACCGCCAGAATGCCAATCGAGCCTGCGACCAGTTCCACAACATCATAGGAAACCAGGTCATTGAGCCAAGCTCTGGAAATCCCCACGTTTCTCAGGGTGTCCGCCAAGCCGTTGAACGTATCTTCATTCCAAGTTACAAGAGGCAGTCCCCTGGGGGTAGTTGCGTCTCTGGCCAATGCCTGAAGCAGTCCTGCCGCTTCTTGGAAAATGTTGTCATCGGGCGATGCGTCCCGCGCAGCTTGGAAAGCTCCCCCTAGAGTGTGGCCGCCGTCGAACAGCCGATGATAGCCTCCGCCAATGCCCGTCTCGTGGAACACGGAATCCATCGCCTTGTCGTAGATGGTCGCGCGTCCTGCGACGAGGCTCTGAAGCCATCCGTTTATGTCGCGGGAAATCTGATCGCTGGCCAGAAGCGCTTGAATAATGGCAAAAGCTTGTGCCTGACCAATCATGCCGTCTTTGGATAATCTATCAAGCGCGGGTCCTAGCTGGGCGACGAGCTTTCGCTTGGCGCTTTCGCTCAGGGTCCTGGATGATTCGATTGCATCGGCCAGGTTGCTGCGGACTTGCCCGGGCAGTACGGAATCCCACGGCGCTCTTTGCCTGATAGCGCCAACGCTGTCCCCTGCGATCCTGATGCCCTGATTGGTGGCGCTTCCGGCGACCCTACCGGCTCGCGCGGCTGTGTCTCCAATGGATTTCGCGCCCTGGACAGCAGCGTCCTTTGCGACTTCGGAACTATGGGCGGCGGCGCTCCCGGCAGCCTTAGCTCCTTGCGTGGCTGTCTCGCCGACTATCTTCGCCTTCTGAGTAGCAGCGTCTCCGGCAACCTTAGCGCCTTTGGTGGTGGTCTCAGCCGCTGACTTCGCGGTCTGGGAGAGGTCGCCAAGAGTTGATTTGATACGGTCTTTACGAGTGGGCATGGTCAGCTTATCCCCTTATACACTCGTTATTCCGTGCGTGGGGAAGATGAGACGGTGGACGGTCTGGACGCTGGACTCGGCGAAGGTGCGGGAGTCTTTGATGATCTGCTCG
>DAOULF010000262.1:0-13996 GCA_034420555.1 Dehalococcoidia bacterium | reverse complement strand
TACGGGCTACGGTCCGAACGGGCCGGACTCGGCGCTGCCGTCGTTCGACGGTTGCGGACAGACGCGCGGCGGGCTGATGGTGTCGGCCACGCCGGCGGACGCGGAGGAGCCGGTGCGGGTGTCGCAGGGCGTCTCGGACCAGATGGGCGCGATAATGCTGTGCCAGGGAGTTCTGGCGGCGCTGGTGGCTCGGCACGTGCAGGGTGTCGGGCAGAAGGTGGACGCATCGCACCTGAGCGCGAATATGTGGCTCCAGGGCATGGGCATGACGATGGGCCTGATAATGGGCGGCGACAGGTTCGGCGCCTACGACCGCAAGTCGGCCTGGAACGTGCTCGCCAACTTGTATAAGTGCAAGGACGAGCGCTGGATTCAGCTAATGCACCTCCAGCCGGACCGCTATTGGGAGTCGTTCATGACCGCGCTGGGTCTGCCTGAGATAGTGGAGCATCCCAAGTACGCTACGATGGAGGCGAGGTCTGAGAACCGCGAGGAGCTTGTGCGGATAATGGACAGGCAGTTCCTGACGCGGACCTCGGCGGAGTGGGACGCGCACTTCCGCGCGACCGGGGACTTCATCTACGCGAGAGTGCAGTCCGTGGACGAACTGGTTGACGATCCACAGGTGATAGCGAACGAGTACATCACGACGTTCGACCACCCGGCCATCGGCCCGATAAAGATGTGCAACCATCCGAACATATACAGCGAGACGCCATCGGGTATCTTCAGGGAAGCGCCGGAGTTGGGTCAGCACACGGAGGAGATACTGATAGACGAACTGGATTATAGCTGGGAGGATATCGCGTCGCTTCAGGAGAAGGGCGTTATACTTTAGATGACATTCAAGATACGGATTGACACGCTATGACCCACAAATACGACATCATCATCTACTGGAGCGAAGAGGACGAGGCGTTCATCGCCCGGGTTCCCGACCTGATTGGGTGCTCTGCGGACGGCCCGACCTACCAAGCTGCGCTCAGCGCGGCTCTGGTCGCCATGGACGAGTGGGTAGAGACGGCAAAACAGGTTGGTCGGTCTATTCCGGGACGCTCACGCTCTGCGGAACTTTCGCACAAACTAAACCGCGTGGTCATGCCGCAGGATAACCCCAACGCGGAACTGGTGGAGAGAATCATCACAGTCCAGCCGGGCAAGCGATCAGGTCAGCCTTGCATTCGCGGCATGAGGATGACCGTTGACGACGTGCTGGGATACCTGGAGGGCGGCATGACCGAGGAGGAATTGCTGTACGACTTCCCTTATCTGACCAGCGAGGACATAAAGGCTTGCCGCGCGTTCGATGAAGTTCGAAAGCAGAGGACGCTCTCTCTGCCGTGATTCGCTTGATATTCGACGAAAACCTGTCGCCGAGCCTCAAATACACTTTGCGCGATGTCTATCCTCAGTCTCTACACGTGTTCGACATTGGGTTGGATGAGGTGGATGATCCAGCGATATGGGAGTATGCCAAAGACGTGGGGTACATAATCGTCACGAAGGACTCCGATTTTCTTGAGCTCAGCGATAGACTCGGACATCCTCCCAAAGTGGTCAGGCTCAGGTGTGGAAACTGCCCCACATCCGAAGTGGAAGCATTGCTCCGCGAAGAATATGACAAGTTACGGGCTTTATATCGAAATGAACAGAAAGGCAATACACAAATAGGGTAGAATGCAGCCGCAACAATCGGATTATCGGATACAAGTAGCACCATAGGAGAAGAAATGGCAGAGATTGACGGCGGACGACTGTTCGCCAAGGCATTGAAGCGCGAAGGTGTGGACTACATCTTCACCCTCAACGGCGGCCACATATACAACCTCTACGAGGGTTGTGTGGCCGAGGGAATCAAGATCATAGACTTCCGGCATGAGCAGGTGGCCGCTCATGCCGCGGAAGGTTGGGCGAAGGTCACAGGCAAGCCGGGCGTCGCCATCGTGACAGCCGGGCCGGGCGTTACGGACGCCGTTACAGGCATAGCCAACGCATTCCAGGCCCCCAGCCCGATGATACTCATCGGCGGCAACGCGGGCATCACCGACCATCTGCGCGGCGGACTCCAGGACTTCGACTCGGCGACTTTCCTCAAGCCGGTGACCAAGTTCTCGGAGCAGGTCAAGCGAGTGGAGCGCATCCCGGACTACGTATCCATCGCGTTCCGGCACGCCACCACCGGCGTCCCAGGCCCCACGTACCTGGAGATCCCGGTTGACGTGGTGAACGGGCGAACCGACGAGGACGACGTGAGCTATCCGCAGTCCTACCGGACGGACTCCAAGGCATACGGAGACCCTGAATACATAAGCCAGGTCTGCGACATCCTGATGAATACCGAGAAGCCTATGATACTGGCGGGCTCGGACGTCTGGTGGAACGACGCGGCTGAGGAGCTGCGCGAGTTCGTCGAGATGATAGACTCGCCTGTGTTCCTGAACGCGATGGGACGCGGCTCGATCCCGTCCGACCATCCCAACCTGGGCAGCCTCGGACGGCGCTACGGCCTCGTCCACTCGGACACCGTGATACTGCTCGGCACGCCGATTGACTTCAGGCTGGGCTACGGCGCGGATACTATGTTCCCCCAGAACCCGAAGCTCATCGAGATCATGATGGACGGCTCCAAGATAGGCCAGAACCGCGACATTGACGTCGGGGTCGTGGGCAACTCGAAGGCCGTCCTGCGCCAGATAATGGACGAACTCAAGGACAGGGGATACAGGTCGCCAGGCAAGGGTTGGGTCGAAGAGGTGATGACCGAGGACAAGACCCTCCAGGCCGCGGACGAGGAGATGCTCAACAGCGACCAGACGCCGATACACCCGATGCGTCTGGTGCGCGAGGTGCGCGACTTCCTGGACCGCGACGCGACCGTAATCGGCGACGGCGGCGACATCGTAACCTTCGCAGCGCGCGTGCTGAACATCAATGAGCCCGGCCACTGGCTGGACCCGGGACAGTTCGGCTGCCTGGGCGCCGGTTCGGGCTTCGCGGCGGCGGCGCAGTTGGCGCGGCCCGGCAAGCAGGTCTGCATCATCTACGGCGACGGCGGCTTCGGTCTGACCGGCTTCGACGTGGAGAGCTACGTCCGCCACGACCTGCCCATCGTCTCCATCGTGGGCAACAACGGCGCGTGGAACCAGACTACCCAGGGCGTCGTGCGTCGCGGAATGAGCGGCGTCGGCACATACCTGTCCCAGGAGACCGACTACGCCAAGATAATGGACGGACTCGGCGGCTACGGCGAGCGCGTCACCGACCCAGACCAGATCCGCCCGGCACTGGAGCGCGCCTTCGGCTCCGGTAAAGCCGCGCTGCTCGACGTGGTCATAGATCCGGACGTGGCCTACGCCGCCATGGGCGGGCGGTCGCGGCAGTCAAGACAGTACTAGAATCGGACAAAATCTCATCCCGGGGAAGTCCCTGATAAATCCCCGGGATGATTCCTAGTGGGAATTGAGGGAAACTACGTGTAACAGGGTCAGATGTACTCACTGACGGATATTGCCAATAGTGATACAATACATTGCACAGTCCCCCGGCGGTAGGATACAGGATGGACGATGGTGATCAAGGAATCTATACACCAACTGGTTGACGAGCTCCCCGAAGAGGAACTTTCTACGGCGCTGAGGTTTCTTCAATATCTGAAGGACGTAGGCGGTGAAGATCCCCCGGTCCAGACAATGATCCATGATCTGGACGAGTTCGACGATGATTACGATGACGCGCTGCCAAGCGAGGATTATGAGGGGATGTCGGTCGCTGACGCCTGGCAGCAGTACCTGAACAACAGAACGCGGCCCTGAGTGAAAAGGACCGCGTTCAAAGTGAAGACGTTCTGATTATTAGGACGCTTTGCCGATTCTGAACATTGTAGAACCGCAGATTCCGCACTTGCCTCGCGTGGCCGGCCTACCATTCTTCATGGTTACCTGCTCAGCTTCCTGTATCTCGCGCGATTCCCTGCACTTCATGCAATATCCGGTCATAATGGCTCCTCCTAGTTTATTATGAAGACTGTATTTAGTTCAGACAGCAACCAATATTACTCTAAAATTACTAATATGCCAATGGCGAAATCAGGCGTTTCGGCATTTTGCCCCGACTCTCTGAGAGTTTGGATATCCTGGGAATTGAATCGCGTCCAATGGGCTAGGCGCGTCAAAATGGATATTGTCGCCGGATTCATGCAACCCCGTGGCTCTCTATCATTTCCTTCACAAGAGGAATCAGGCTTTGCGCGACCCTATCGCACTCCTCGACGTGCGGGAATCCCGACAGGATGAATTCGTCAATTCCGAGATTCCAGTAACCCAGAATCTCGCTCGCGACCTGCTCAGGCGTACCCACGATGGCGGTGCCGCAGTTTACCCGGACAGTTGATATGCCGTTCCAGAGGTGGGCGCTGAGCCTGTGATCCTCAACGACCCGGGCCTGGGCGCGCTGCCCGACCATGGCCGTTCCCGCGAAGGCGGAGCTTCTCTGGCCTCTCACGACCGATGCAGCTTCGGAGAGCAGGTCTTCAGCTGCGTCCCACGCTTCGGACTCCGTATCCCTGACGATGATGTGAGTCCTGAGCCCGTAGGCCGCTTCCCTACCGGCAGCCTCGAACCTGGCGTCGGCCCTGGCGATATGGGCGGCTATCTGGTCCTGGGGGAGTATCCAGGCCAGATACACGTCGGACTGTTTACCTGCGAGGTCGAGAGCGCGGTCGGACGCCCCACCGAGGTAGAATCTCGGCCCACCATTCACCACTCCGGGGGATACCAACGCACCCCTGAGATTTATGAATTGGCCGTCGAAGTCCACGGGGTCGGGTTTCTGCCAGAGGGCGCGCAGGGCGGCGATGAACTCCTCGGCGCGTTCGTACCTGTTGGCGTGGTCGCTGGTTTCGCCAAACCGCTCGAAATCGCCCTGGATGCCTCCGGGCACCACGTTGAGGTCTATCCTGCCCCCGCTTATCTGGTCGAGCGTGGCGGCCATCTGCGCGAAGAGGCCGGGGGATATGAAACCCGGCCTTATCGCTATGAGGAACCTGATCTTGCTGGTCACCGCAGCGAGCGCGGTGACGGTCGTCCATGTCTCGGCGAGGGGAGCTTTCTCCTCGAAAAGGCCGTTGGCGAATCGTGTTGGGATGAGCAGGGAGTAGAACCCGTTCCGTTCTGCCGTTTCGACGACCTGGCGCAGGTACTCGAAAGTCGGGGGACGCTCGGCGCGGACAGTTCCGATATGAGCACCGTCGCCGTCTATCGGGATGAACCAGTCGAATTTGGGTTCAGGTCTAGGTATCGTCATGTGAAAGCCTTGCTGATGTGTGGTTGTGAGTGATAGGAACGCCGGAACTAGTACAGCGTCCAGCTAGTGTTGCCATGTGAAAACCCGCCCCACCCCTGGATTCCCGCTTTCGCGGGAATGACGGTTAGCGGTTGGAGTATGGCATTTTCATATGGTTCTAGCACTAGCTTCGGTTCCACTTCTCACACATGAACTCGGCCATGCGCTCGATTGCCTTTTGGCCCTCGTCCAGCATCGGAGCGAAGATGTGCCAGACATGAATCATGTCGTCCCACTCCTCGAAAGTGGTTTCGACTCCGGCGGCGCGCGCTTTCTCGTCAAGGCGGACCGCGTCGTCGAACAATGTCTCGCTGGCGCCTACCTGTATCAGGAGCGGGGGAAGTCCGCCCAGGTCGGCGTACATGGGCGCGGCCAGTGGCGACCTGGGGTCGGCGTCCGCGAGATACAGCCCAGCCATCCCGACCAGTCCCTCTTTCTGCACCATTGGGTCGCGGTCGGCGCGGCTCGTCATCGAGTCGCCTATGCCCTCCATGTCAACCCAGGGAGAGAGGCACACACCGCAGGCTGGCAGGGGCAGGTCCTGATCCCTGATGCTGACCAGGGTTGCCACTGTGAGCCCGCCGCCCGCCGAGTCACCCGCAATGGCAATTCTTTCGGGCGAGTATCCCTCATCCAGCAGCCAGCGATACGCGGATACGGCGTCTTCAACGGGGGCTGGAAACGGGTTCTCAGGCGCGAGCCGGTAGTCAATAACGAGAACCTGGGCGCGACTTGCATCTGAAAGACGGCGCGCGAACTCACGGTGCGTCTTGGGAGAGCCAATCACGTAGCCGCCACCGTGAAGGTAAAGAGTCACGGCGTCCTCCGACGCTCCCCCGGCAGATACCAACTCACTTGGAACGCCACCCGCGTCCACCTGTCGAACACTGGCGGGCGTCTTCCCGCCGACCACCCGCATCATCTTCTCGAAACCCGCGCGCGAGTCCTCGACAGTAGGATTCTCCGGCATCTCGCGGGCTGTCAGAAGCTCGATCACCTTTTCCAACTGGGCTTTGGACATATAGATTTCTCCTGAATTGGGAATCAGTCTTCCGACCGCGCGCCTCTGTCGGAACCGAGGAGAGAAGTCAGTATGTCGCCACTGCCTTGTCGCTGGTCGTCCTGGGTAAGGCCCAGCCTCTCCATCAGCACGGGGTAGGACTCGACCTCCGGTATTTGTTCAACGTTCTCGACTCCCTGTATCCGGCTCTCCGCCTTTTCTATGAATGGCGCGAGTGTCTCAGCCTTCGTGCGGAGTCTAGCATCTTCTCTTTCCTTGAATTCGGGAAGAACATCGCTTGCGAACAGTTCAAGCGACTCGCAGATATGCTCATGGCGATTTCTTCCGCCCTGCTGTATGAACACCACCTGGTCCACGCCGGCGCTTTCGTATTGCAGGAGAGTCTCGCGCACCTGGGCCGGGCTTCCAATGCAGCCGGTGGGTTCATTGTCACCGTTGCGGTTTGCCTCGAAGTCGTCCCAGATATTGAACCTGCCTGGCACGTGCGTCCCCGTGGAGTAGTAGTGGTTCAGGCCGTAGCCGAAGAACTGTATTCCGGGTAGTCCTCTTTGGACAGCGGTGCCGCTGTCCCGGTGGCACATGAAGCCGGTCACCATCGCTATATTCGGGTTGATCGCCTGTCCGATAGGTTCGCACTCGTTCTTGAAGGTGTCGTAATACTCCGAAACCCAGTACTTAGCGTCCTCCGCGCCGACGAAGGCGAACGTGAGCGCGCCGATGCCGAGCCGGGCGGCCAGCTTGATCGTCTCGCGGTTGGAACAGGCGACCCAGATTGGCGGATGCGGCTTCTGTAACGGCTTGGGGACGACGTTGCGGTGCGGCATTGAGAAGAAACGGCCCTCGTAACCGGGGTAGGGCTCGGCCGTCATCATCCGGGCGGTCTCTCGGACGGTCTCCATCCACATATCGCGCTTCAGCTTGGGGTCAACTCCGAACCCCTCCAGCTCCAGCCGCGAACTCGCCTCGCCTGTTCCCCAGTCAACCCTGCCATCGCTTACCAGGTCCAGCGTGGAAATTCGCTCTGCGACTCGCGCGGGGTGATTGAAGCCGGGCGGCATGAGAACGATGCCATGTCCGAGTCTTATTCGCTTCGTTCTCTGGGAGCAGGCGGCCAGAAACACTTCTGGGGCGGAGGAGTGGGAATACTCTTCCAGGAAGTGGTGCTCAACCTCCCAGGCGTAGTCAATGCCCAGCCTGTCCGCGAGTTCGACTTGTTCGAGCGCGTCCTTGAACAGCTTGTGCTCGTCACCGTCGTCCCAGGGACGCGGTATCTGGTGCTCGTAGAAGATCCCGAACTTCATCTTGCCATCCGTATTGAGGTTGGCGCGAGTGTAGCAACGAGAATCGGGAGCGTCAATACGGACATGGCCGCGAGGCGCGGCGAGAGTCAGACCTTCGAGTATCTCGGTGTGGCGACCTGGGTGCCGTCCTCCAGGTCGGAGACCTCGAAGTCGCCGAACATCAGGGGGGCTTCCTTCTGAAGCAGTTCGAGGATCTGAAGGGCGATGGAACGTATCTCCCAGTCGGCGAAAGACGCGCCCCTCATCTCGATGAAGTGCCGCCATGCTCGGACATTGCCGGTGACGAATATCTTGGTCTCCGTGGCGTTGGGAAGGACGGCGCGCGCGGCCTGCCGGATGGCCTTTCGCCTGTCGGTGTTGTGGCTGAATCTCTCCCTGGGCAGGACTTCTTCGAGTTCCTTCACTAGCTTTACGTAGCTGTCGGCTGCGGACTCCAGCGCGTCTTCGAGGATCGCCCTGGCGTCGTCCGCGGCGCCGTTCTCCATCACGAGCGCGGGGGGCAGGACAAACGAGCCCTCAGTCTCGTCCACGTATCTCTGGGAACGCTGACTGTAAGCGAATCCGGCCCTGTGACGAACAAGCTCGTGGGTGAGACTGCGCGACACGCCCGTTATCACGAAGCCGTAGTTGACGTGCTCGAAAACAGAGCCGTCCTTGGAACTGAGCAGGTTGTAGATGAAGTCCTCGATGTCGCGTCGTCCGCGTCCGAAGCTCATGTAGCACAGCCGGGCCGAGGTCTCTATGATCGCGTTGGCGTCGTCCGCTCCGGCGCGTATGCTGGCAGGGATGGGCGGCAGTTCCTCGTCGGACAGGAATGCCGCAATCTGCTCCCAGTCAACCGACGGCCTGCTCACGAGATAGACATTGGGTTTGGAACTGTATTTCATTTTGAGACGCCTCTGCCGGATCGCTTCTGTGAGAAGTTAATTAGACGCCAACCCGATGCCAAAATGATACTGGTTTGGGGCGCATCGGCGTTGCAGTGCGGAGCCTGGCCTAGATGCCGAGCGCCTCTCTCGCCGCCCCGAACATCACTTCGACAGGCGCTTCCCTGCCCGTCCAGCGTGTCCATGCAGCCGCGCCCTGATAGACGAGCATCGGCAGGCCGCCGACGACCTTCGCGCCCGCCCTCTCCGCGTGTACCAGCAGCGGAGTGTCGGGCGGGTTGTAAACCATGTCATAGACTACGCATCCGGGGGAAATGACATCGGGCGGAATCGGAGACTCACCCTCAGCCGGGCCGTGCAGCATACCGACCGAGGTGGAGTTGACAATCAGGTCGGACTGCTCGCAGGCTAAGAGAAAATTGGGGTCCGCTATGCTGAACGCGGCCATCTCCACGCCTCCACGCCCTACCTCGTCCGCAAGCGATACCGCGCGCTCGACGGTCCTGTTGGCTATCGTCAGAGCTCCGGCTTCCGCGTCCGCGAGCGCGTATGCGGCGGCCCGCGCCGCGCCGCCCGCGCCTACGAGAACCACATTCAGCCCGACGACGCTTATACCGGCCTCGTTCCGAAGAGAGTTGATGAAGCCCAGGGCGTCGGTATTGGAGCCGAGCAATCGCCCGTTCCGGTTGACAATAGTGTTGACTGCCCCGATTCTCGTTGCCAGGTCGTCAATCTCGTCCAGATGCTCCATCACCGCCTGCTTATGGGGCACAGTGACGTTCGCGCCCAGATAGCTATCGCTCCTTAGCGCGACGACACCCGCGGGCAGGTCTTCGGGTGTCGTCTCCCACGCTTCGTACACCGCGTCTATACCGATACTCGTGAAAGCCGCGTTGTGCATGGCGGGCGATATAGAGTGCCCGATTGGATATCCGAATATGCCTGCGAGAAGTGTCATTTCAGTTACCAGTTTACAGGCTTGGGGATTACCTTTACAGTAGGCGTCATGGTGGATTCGACTTTACACGCACATAACCTATGATCGAGGTCTCTCTTATGGATGATAAGAACGGGAAGTCGCTGGAACAGGACTTGATGTTCGCGGTGGTCAAAGAGAAGTACGGTCACCTGATGGACGACGAACAGTTGGAAGAGGTACGCAAGACGGTCGTCGGCCTGTCCGGCTTCCTCGCACCCATGCGCGCTGTTCGGCTGACCAACGACGTCGAACCCTTCTCGACCTTCAAGCCTTACAGGAGTGACGACAATGGCTGATGAACTCGCTTTCATTCCTGTCAGAGAATTGGCATCGCTAATCCGGGACGGCAGGATATCTCCTGTGGAACTGACAGAGCAATGCCTGGCGCGTCTGGACGAGTTCGGCCCGGCGTACAATTCTCTGGTGACGCTCACTTCAGAGAGAGCGCTTGAAACCGCGCGGCGCGTGGAATCGGAGCTTGCGTCTGGACGCGACCCCGGCCCGCTGGCGGGCATACCCTGGGGCGCGAAGGACCTGCTTGCCACGTCGGGCGGAATACCTACGTCATGGGGAGCCGCGCCGTTCAGTGAGCAGCAGTTCGACCAGGACGCGACCGTTGTGACCAGGCTTGAGAGCGCGGGCGCGCCACTGGCCGCGAAGCTCGCCATGATAGAACTGGCGGGAGGCATGGGGTACAACCAACCGAATGCCTCGTTCACCGGGCCGCCGCGCAATCCGTGGGACAGAGATCGTTGGACGGGCGGATCGTCGAGCGGATCAGGGGCGGCGGTGGCCGCAGGGCTCGTGCCGTTCGCCATCGGCTCGGAGACCTGGGGTTCGATACTCTCCCCATCCAACAACTGCGGGCTGTCCGGTCTGCGTCCCACATACGGCAGGGTCAGCCGACACGGAGCGATGGCGCTGTGCTGGACTCTGGACAAGCTGGGGCCTCTGTGCCTGACGGCGGACGACTGCGGCATCGTGCTGGAAGCGATTGCCGGGCCCGATCCCAACGATCCCACGACCCATCCCAACCCGTTCACATACGACGCGGGTTATTATCCGGGTCGGAAGTTCAGGCTCGGAGTTCTCAAGGACGCCACTGAGGGAGCGCAGGGGGCAGTGAAGGCCAACTTCGAGGCCGCGCTCGATGCGCTGAGCGACTACGCGGACGTGGAGGAGATGGAGTTCCCGGACCTGCCCTACGCGCAGGTAACGCGGACTATCCTGATGGTGGAGTCGGCAAGCGCGTTCGAGGACTTCATAGCCGAGGGCGGTCCAGCAGGACTGACCGCGCCCGAAGACCACTACGGCCCATACGCGAGGACCGCGATACTCGCCAGCGACTACATCAAGGCGCTGAGGCTGCGCGGGGTTATCGCGCGGGAAGTTGACGTCGTTATGTCCGGCTACGACGCAATCGCCGCGCCCACCTCGCTGACGACGGCCATGCCGATTGACGAGCAGTTCCGTCGCACGCTCGCGGGGCCGGGCGATATCATAGGGGCGGTTGGGAATGGCTGTGGCCTGCCGTCCGTGTCCGTGCCGAGCGGTTTCGACGTGGACGGAATGCCGACGGGCATACAGTTCATGTCCAGGGCCTATGACGAGAACGTGTGCCTTGCGATTGGCAGGCAGTATCAGTCCCTGACCGACTGGCATACGCAGCATCCCGCAGACCTGGTGTAAGCGAGGACTCAGATGGGAAAGATAGTGGCGATTGGCGGGGGCGACCTGAGCGCGCTGGCGACCGAGCCGATAGACAGGACGATAATCGAACTATCGGGGAAGTCTAGCCCTAGCGCGCTTTTCATACCCACCGCGAGCAGTGATTCGGTGGAGTATTGGGAGACGTTCGACCGGGCGTATCGTGTCACCTACGGATGCGATACCGATGTCTTGTACCTGCTCGGCGCGACGCCTGATCCGTCGGAGGTTGTGCGGAAGATAGAACGGGCCGACATCATCTACGTCGGGGGCGGCAACACGCTGAAGATGATGCGTCGCTGGCGCAGGCTGGGCGTAGATTCACTGCTGCGAGAGGCTTACACGCGCGGCGCGGTATTGTGCGGCGTGAGCGCGGGGGCTATCTGCTGGTTCGACAGCGGACACAGCGACTCTATGTCGTTCTATTACCCCGACGACTGGGACTATATTGCCGTTACCGGAATGGGACTTGTGAAGGGCCTGGCCTGTCCTCACTACAACGGCGAGACGGCTGGCGTCCCCAGGCGGCAGAGCTTCCATGACATGGTGCGGAAGAAGGGCGGAATCGGAATCGCGATAGACAACGACTGCGCGCTTGCTTTCGTTGACGATGGGTACCGGGTACTGTCCGCCGCGCCGGACGCGGGAGCATATACGCTTTTCGTCGCAGGTGGCGAGGTTGTAGAACGACCGATAGAGGCCGCTGAAGAATATCTGCCCGTATCGAATCTGTACCAGAGGTGAAATATGACCTACGATCTCGCAATCATTGGCGGCAGGGTGATAGACCCGGAATCAGGACTGGACGCGATTCGGAACGTCGGGGTGCGGAACGGGCGAATCGAAACGCTGACCGATGCCCACATCGAAGGCAACGATGTGATAGACGCGGGCGGTCTCGCCGTAGCGCCCGGGTTCATTGATCTGCACTCGCACGGCCAGGATGCCGAGAACTACGAGGTCCAAGCGAGAGACGGAGTCACCACCGCGCTCGAACTGGAGGTCGGCGCGGGCGACATTGATTCATGGTACGAGCGGCGAAGAGGGACGTCGCTGATCAACTTCGGCGCGAGCGTGGGACACATCCCTGTCCGCATCGAGGTCATGGACGATCCAGGCGACTTTCTGCCCGTCGCGGACGCCGCCTACCGCGAGGCGACGGCGGACGAACTTGAGCGCATCAAGGAGGGCGTCGAGCTTGGGTTGCGGCGCGGCGCGCTGGCGGTCGGTTTCGGCCTGGACTACACTCGCGGCTGCTCACGGTGGGAGGTCATCGAGGTCTTCAGGATTGCGGCAAGGTACGGCGCACCCTGCCATGTCCACATTCGCGGCAAAGGGCACCAGGAGCCGATGAGCGGCATAGAGGCGGCAGGAGAGGTGATAGCGGCCTCGGCGGTAACCGGAGCGCCGCTGCACATCGTCCACATCCAGAGTACGGGTATGCACGCTACCGGCAATACGCTCGCCATGATCCGGGGCGCAAGAGAGCGCGGCTTGGACGTGACAACCGAGTGCTACCCATACTCGGCGGGCATGACCGCGATAGATTCCGCGCTGTTCAGCGAGGGCTGGCAGCAGAAGTACGGGATCAGCTACGACAGCCTCCAGTGGGCCGACACAGGGGAGAGGCTCACGTCCTCCACATTCGCCGAGTACCGCGAGACGGGCGGCATGGTAATAGTCCACTCGACGCCGCAGGACGCGGTTGACACGGCGGTCACCAGCCCTCTGTGCGCCATAGCTACCGACGGCTTCCTGCGCGGGGGCAAGGGACATCCCCGGACGGCGGGCACCTACTCGCTGATTCTCGGGAGGTATGTCCGCGAGCGCAGGCTGCTGTCGCTGTCCGACGCGCTCGCCAAGTGTTCGCTCATGCCCGCGCGGAGGCTACAGGACAGGACTCCGGCCTTCACCCAAAAGGGCAGAATCGGGCAGGGCATGGACGCCGATCTGGTCATATTCAACCCGAATACGGTGGTTGATAACTCCACCTACGAGGAGCCCAGCCTACCGCCGACGGGAATCGAGTACGTGGTCGTGGGTGGAACGCCGGTGGTGGAGCGCGGAGAGGTTGTGGAGGGGATTGCACCGGGGATGGGGGTGAGGGCTCCTCGGTCCTGATATGATTTTCAGACCATAGCTTCTCCCGGATTGCGCGCGGCTTCTTTCTGGCGTCGCGCAACGCCTTCGCGGAGCATGGGTATGAGCTCGCGTCCGTAGTCAACGGCGTCGGCCAGGGGGTCGAAGCCTCGGATGATGAACGCGCTGCACCCCAGGTCGTAGTATGCCAAGAGGGAGTCGGCCACCTGACGGGGCGTTCCGACCAGGCAGGTGGTGCTTCCAGACGCCCCGCTGGCGGCAGCGATGGGCATCCACAGCCGTTCGTCGTGAACGTTTCCCTCGGCGGCGAAACGCATCAGTCGCCAAGCTCCTTCCGACTGAGGTCGCGTGGGCACACCCGGAGCGACACGGCCTGCGGTCGCCCGCTCGACTCGCGCGAGGATTCTTTCTGCTCTTTTCCACGCCTTGTCTTCCGTGTCGGCCAGAATGGGCCGCGCGGACAGGCTGAAACGCATCTGTTCCGGGTTGCGTCCGGCGGCAGCCACCCGTCCGCGGACGTCGGCGATACGCTCGGCAACCGCGGCTCGCGGTTCTCCCCACAACGCCAGCAGGTCGGCGCGGCGGCTGGCTACGTCCAGCGCAATGTCGGACGCGCCTCCGAAGAAGAGTGGCAGGTGGGGACGCTGGCGACATCGCGCCC
>DAOULF010000261.1:0-2188 GCA_034420555.1 Dehalococcoidia bacterium | reverse complement strand
GCCTCACCACCCTCATCCGTTAGCTCCACGCTCCTCATGGACTGGCGGATGATCCCCATAGGCAGTTCAACACCTATCATTCCGGTGGACGCCACGCACAGGTCTTCAGCATGAACTCCGAGATGCGCCGCGGCAAGTCGCGTCATATCTTCCGCGTCCAGAAGCCCCTGTTCGCCCACAGAGCAGTTCGCGCAGCCGCTGTTGGCGACTACACCCCTCGATTCACCACTCTCAATCCGCCGCTTGCTTACCGTGACAGAAGGAGAGAGTATCTTGTTCGTGCTGAAAGTTCCCGCGACCGCGGCCGGTCGGTCCGACACCAGTATCCCCAGGTCCAGTACGCCTTCGCCGGCGGTCTTCAGTCCGGCATAGACGCCGCCTGCCCTGTATCCCTTTGGAGAAGTAACGGATCCGCCTTCGATCAGTTCGATACCGTCTGCCATTTTCAGTCCTTCAGATTCAATCGCCGCGTATGACCGGAGTCCCTGCGCCATCTCTTAACGCAAATGTAACGACCGTGTTACAAATACCCTCGAAAAGCTATGGCAGTATAGCACATTGACCCAGTTGCGAAAAAGAACACAAGACGATTGGAAGAGGTTTTTCGGAGTCGTCGGTTTGAGGCCGGGAGCGTGGGTCATATATTATAATTTATACTATACAGGTGGGGTTCCAGGTGAGTTTCCAAGCGGATCGGGCGTTTAGAACACCTGGAAACGACCTCTAATCACCTGTTGTTAGCTTTGGGCCGAGAAATTTTCGTCGGCGAAATCATTTTTGATAATCTCCCCTTTATGTAAAGGTTGTGCGTTCGCAGTTCGCTGAACGGACACATGATAGCATTAATGTTCTGCCAGGTGGAAGGGTGTTTCAAGACTGAGTAACATCTAGTGGGCTCAACATATTTGTATTGACGGCTTTTCTACCCTCACCCAGAGGGAGAGGGGATAAATCGGAATCTGAATAGCCATCATAACTAAGTTGTTGCATTGCTAGTCGGTCACCCCCTAGTGGGTTCCACTCTCGTCATACCGTGAAGGCTCAACTTGCCTAAGAACCACGATTAAGATAGAGTACCGCCTAGAATAGGCGGCGGCGCGCCCAAGTTCCGCCGACTTGTGAGAGAGACAGAATACCGGCTACGGCAACTGATACACCAAGCAACCAACAGGAGGAGAGACGTGACCACCCAAACGGCAATCGGTGATAGCATAAGACGCCGCGAAGACCCCAGGTTGATCACAGGCAAGGGCACCTATGTTGATGACGTTCGCCTCATGGGAATGTTGCACCTGGCCCTGGCCCGCAGCCCGCACGCCCACGCCAGAATCACCAATGTTGACACATCCGCGGCAGTGGACGTTGAAGGCGTCGTGGGCGTTTACACAGGTGCAGACCTCCACGAACAACTCGGATTGCTCATCTGCGGATGGGTAGTTCCTGACACCAAGGAAGTCCCCCATCCGCCTATCGCAATTGACAAGGTAAACACCGTCGGCGATGTCGTTGCCGCCGTAGTAGCGGACGACCCCCGGACCGCCGCCGACGCCGCCGAACTCGTCGTGGTGGACTACGAAGTCCTCGACGCGGTTGTGGACATGGAGGCGGGGGTACAGGACGGCGCGGCCCAGATACACGACGACGCCCCCAACAACATCGCTTTCGAGTGGGAAGTGGGCGGCGGCGATTACGACGCGGCGGCGGCGAGCGCCGGAGTGCGCGTGTCCGAGCGTATCGTCAACCAGCGCCTCATTCCCAACCCGATGGAACCAAGAGGCGTAGTAGCGGACTTCAACGCCGGAACGAACCAGCTTACCGTCTATACTTCCACGCAGATTCCCCACCTCGTCAGGCTGCTTCTCGCCCTGGTAACCGGGCACCCCGAACACCAGATAAGGGTGATAGCGCCCGACGTCGGCGGCGGCTTCGGCTGCAAGCTCTACCTGTACGCCGAAGAGGTCATCGCGGGCATGATAGCCAAGAATCTCGGCCAGCCCGTCAAGTGGATCGAGGGAAGGCAGGAAAACTTCCTCGCCACCACTCACGGACGCGATCACGTGGGCCAGATGGAGATATGCGGAGACTCCGAGGGCAACGTCACCGGACTGAGCACCGACATATACGCCAACATGGGAGCCTACCTGTCCACCTTCGCGCCCGCCATCCCGACCTACCTGTTCGGCCTCAT
>DAOULF010000260.1:0-27503 GCA_034420555.1 Dehalococcoidia bacterium | reverse complement strand
GAGGTAGAACAGCACGGCGGACGGGCCTGCGTCCATGCTTCCGCTCTGAGCGCGGGCGGCAAACGCCGCCAGACCGACCATCACGTATCCAGCATGGGCGATAGTGCTGTATGCCAGCATCCGCTTTATGTTGTTCTGACGGATGGCGACCAGGTTGCCGAAGGTCATAGAAACAATGCTGAGGATCGCAAAGATGGCCGCCCAGTTCTCGCTGAATGCCTCGAACGGGAAGGATATGTAGAATATGCGAAGTATCACCGCGAAACCGGCGGCCTTGGAGGCCACGGAGAGGAATGCGGTTATCGGTGTGGGCGCGCCCTCGTACACGTCGGGCGCCCAGAACTGGAATGGCACGCTGGAGATCTTGAAGCCGAATCCGGCTATCAGGAGTATGATGCCAAAGAGCAGCGCCTTGTTGTCTCCAAACGCGGCCTGCGGGTCCAGTACGCCGTATGCTATAAGCCGCTCGATCTGGGAAGCGATGCCTTCGAGCGAGGTGGTTCCCGTGAATCCGTAGATGTAAACCATCCCGTACAGAAGCACCGCGGAGCTTATCGCGCTCAGTATCAGGAATTTCATTCCCGACTCGGCGGACTTGCCGTCGCGCAGGAACGCGGCGAGGGCGGCGGACGGGAGAGCGGTCAACTCGAGCGCGACATATATGGAGATGAGTTCCGTGGCAGAGGCGAGAAGCATCATGCCGGAGGTGGAGAGCAGCACCAGTCCGTAGAATTCGCCCTGGAAGCCGCGGATACGCTGTACGTATCCGGCGGACATGAGAATCACCAGCGCCGCCGCTATGGACAGCAGGAACTTGAAGAACAGGCTGAACTTGTCAACGACCAGCGTTCCGAAGATGCCCTGCATCTGGCTGACGGAGGAATTGTCCAGGTCTATCCACAAGATGACGCTGAGAATCACTGGAACTATCAGCCCTACCGCCCCGAACGCGGCGAGCAGGCTCTTACGGGATACCACGAGGTCCAGCAGTATGAGCGCCATCGCTATCGCTGCGAGCGACAGTTCGGGAGATAGCAGGTATATGTCGTGTAAAGTCATTCTGGGATCGTGTCCCTCTTGTTTACTGTGCGCTCACTACCGCGTTTTGCAGGGAATCTACTATCGGGGCTATTCCAATCGAGAACACGTCCGCGATGGTAGAGGGGAATATCCCGACGACCATGATTGCGATTATCAATGCCGCAACCGGCACCATTTCGAGAGGCGTTGCGTCCGTCAAATCGTCCAGCCTCGAATTGCGAGGGCCGAACATCACCCGCTGCAACATCCATAATATGTAGCCCGCGGTAAGCACCACTCCGAACGCGCCAATCGCGGTCAGCCAACCCCATACGGGGAAGGTCCCGAGGAAGACGTGAATCTCCGAAACGAATCCCGCCGTGGCCGGAAGACCGAGCGAAGCGAGTCCGGCTACGGCCAGCGACGCGGACAGGACGGGCATATTCACAGCGAGTCCGCCCAGGTCGGGTATGTGGCGGGTGTGCGCCCGCTCGTAAACGTAGCCTACGAGGAGGAAGAGCAGTCCGGTTATCGCTCCGTGCGTGAACATCTGGAGGGACGCTCCCGTCAGTCCGAGTGGCGATATTTGTCCCGCGACGCCGACGGCGGACGACAGTCCGAGGACTACGAATCCCATGTGGCTTATCGAGCTGAACGCTATCAGCCGTTTCATGTCCGTCTGTCGCAGGACGACGGACGCGCCGTACAGGATGTTTACCACACCTGCTATCGCAAGCAGCCAGGACACGTCTCTCAGCACATCCGGGAACATGGCGGCGGACACGCGGAACATTCCATACGCGCCCATCTTGAGAAGCACGCCGGCAAGCATTACGCTCGCAGCGGTGGGCGCGTCGGTGTGGGCGTCGGGCAGCCAGGTGTGCAGCGGCCATATCGGGAGCTTGACGCCGAACGCAACGAAGAGCATTGCGAATACCACGACCGACGGGAGAAGCAGTTTGCTTGAGACGATTGCGGCGGGCAGTTCGGTCATGTCGAACGTTCCGGTCGAGAAGAACAGGACCAGGATACCCACCAGCATGAACGCGCTGCCGAGTATGGTGAAGATGAGGAACTTCATCGCCGAGTATTCGCGGCGCCCGCTTCCCCATATCGAAATGAGGAAGAACATGGGGATGAGTTCCAGTTCCCAGAACAGGAAGAACAGGAAGAAGTCCAGTGAGGTAAAGACACCCATGACCGCGCCTTGGAGCGCGAGCAGCCATACGAAGTATTCCCGGACCCGCATGTTGATGCTCCAGGAGGCGAATATCGCCACCATGCCGAGCAGTCCCGTGAGCAGAACGAGCGGCGCGCTCAGACCGTCCACGGCCAGGAAATACTGCACGTTGAATGATTCGACGGGGATCCAGTTTGTCACTTTATCCACAAGCTGGTACTGCGCGGCACCGTCCGAGGTGTCGTAAAGCAGGAATATCACGAACGTCAGCGCGAGTTCGACCAGCGACACAATCGCCGCGAACCATTTCACCATGACGGGATTCCGTCCGAACAGCGCGATAAGAACCGCTGCCGCTATCGGCAGGAACACCGCAATTGTCAGCCAGCCTTCGAACAAGTTTTTCTATTCCTCTAATCTCTTAATCAGAAGCCATCTTTAGGCTCGTTATGAACCGGGGATTTTCACCCTCACCCTAGCCCTCTCCCATCAAGGGAGAGGGGATTAAATCTACTTACAGGAACCACAGGTACAGTCCCAGCATGATAAGAATTCCTACCGAGATGGCCGCTCCGTACTGCTGAAGCTGGCCTGTCTGGAGCTGGCGCAGGGGGGTGCCGACATTGGCGCCCAGCCAGCCTATTCTGTCGGCTGCCCAGTCCACGATGTTCTTGTCTCCCCAGTCCAGTATCCGGGCCGCGCCATTATAGAATACGCGGCGCACTAGAATGTCCTCGTACAGTTCGTCGAAATAGTATTTCCTGCTGAGCGTGGTATAGGCGGACTTGAATCTCTGGCCCATCGCCTCCGCGGACCACTGCTGCCGATAGTACATCATATAGGCGACGAAGATGCCCGCCAAAGCGACTGCACTGGAAACCACGGCCAGGGGAAGGTCGAAAGTCGGAATCTTGACCGCGACCCATCCCTCGCCCATGAAGTGGGCGAACCAGTGGGCCGGAACGAGGCCGAGGTCAACGAGCGGGTTGGAGACGAATCCGATCAACACGGCGAGAACGGCCAGAATCGCCATCGGGAGGACCATCACCCAGGGGGACTCGTGAAGGCTCACGTGTCCGAGGTGCAGTCCTTTGGCCTCTTCACCTGTGTCCTGGGCTTCGGAGTCCGCGCCGCCCCTGAAATCGCCGTCGAAGGTCATAAACAGGGCGCGGAACATATAGAACGCAGTCATGAACACAGCCGCGAGTCCGAGTATGTACACGAAGTATCCAACCGCGCTTCCGACGTGGAACGCGCTGGCGAGAATCTCGTCCTTGCTCCAGAAGCCGGACGTCGGGAATATGCCGGCCAGCGCGACGCTGCCCGCCAGGAACGTTATGTAGGTCCAGGGCATATATCGCCGCAGGCCCCCCATATACTTCATGTTGAAGGTGCCGGAGGCGTGATTGACCGATCCGGACCCCAGGAACAGCAGCGCCTTGAAGAAGGCGTGGGTGAACAGGTGGAATATGGCGAATGCGTAAGCTCCCACTCCCAGCGCCATCATCATGTATCCAAGCTGGCTGACCGTGGAATAGGCGAGAACGCGCTTGATGTCGTTCGCCACCAGTCCCATGGAAGCGGCGAATATGGCGGTGAAGCCGCCGACAATCGCAACGACGGCCATCATCTCGCTGGATGCCTGGAACACAGGGAAGAATCGGGCGACCAGGAACACGCCCGCCGCGACCATCGTGGCGGCGTGAATGAGCGCGCTCACGGGCGTCGGGCCTTCCATCGCGTCGGGAAGCCAGGTGTGCAGCGGGAACTGTCCCGACTTTCCTATGGCTCCGGCGAAGATGCCGGCGGCAACCCAGGTCGCGATTGCGCCGGAGACGAGGCCGAGTTCCACGGCCTTGTAGAGATCGGTGACGTCGAGGCCGTTAAGTCCGGCGGTCGCCAGCAGGTCCTGGTTTGCGAACAGGTACAGGATAGCGAGCAGGAAGCCGAAGTCGCCCACGCGGGTAACTATAAACGCCTTCTTTGCGGCATTCGCCGCGGACGTGCGTCCGAACCAGAAGCCTATGAGCAGGTAGGAACAGAGCCCGACCAGTTCCCAGAACACGAATATCTGGATGATGTTGGACGCGAGGACGAGGCCAACCATCGAGGCGGTGAACAGGGACATATAGGCATAGTAGCGAGCGTATGCGGGGTTGTCCTCTTCGCTCATGTACCCTACGGAGTAGATCTGCACCATCAGACTGACGCCGGTGACCACGACGAGCATGATGGCCGTAAGCGGGTCCATCAGTATGCCGACGTTCAACTCGAACGCGCCCACCACCAGCCACTGGTGAGAGGCGAAGTCCATCTTGCCGTGTCCGGTTATCGTGCCGGACAGCGCCATCAGAGATATGACGAAAGCGGCGCCGACCGCGATGATGGTCAGCAGTCCCGCGGAGGAAGCGATGAAGTCCCTGGGAGATTCATGGTGGCCCGAGTCGTCGGACTCGCCGCTTGTGTCATGGGCATGAGGCGACAGGAATCCTCCGTATGTACGGATACGGGAGACGGGCCAGATGATGAAGGCAATGGCCAGAAACGACGCCAACGGGGCGAACAGAGTAAGCCATACCAGCGATTCAGATACCATCTACAGCTTCCTCAAAATCTCGTCGGCCACGTGTTCCCGACCTTTGGGGACGTATATCTTGAACGGCACTCGCTCGCTCCACTCTATAATGTCGCCAACCGGAAGTATCTTAGTCGGAAGCCCGTCTCCTTCCAAGACGTCCTTCCACATTTCAGCCATCATAAGATTAGGCGCGGTCCTGTATTCAACCCACATAAGAAAGTACCCCTACTTCTTCATCTGGGCCGCGTCGGTTACGAAGATGGTCGAACGGCTTCTGTAGATAGCTATGACGATAGCGAGTCCGAGAGCGACCTCAGCCGCGGCTATCGTGATTATGAATATGGCGAATATCTGCCCTGTCAGAAGAGACTGGGCTATGTCCGGCGCCCTGGAGCCTGTATTGGCCAGGGTAGCGGGAACCGTATAGCGCGAGAACGCGACAGCGGCGAGATTCACCGCGTTGAACATAAGCTCGACGGACATAAGCACCGCAATGGCGTTGCGCTTGGACAGCGCGCCGTAAAGTCCGATGGAGAACAGGATTGCGGAAACTATCAGGAAATTCTCTAGGCTCAACGCTTCACCTTTCACGGATCAGCGCGAGAGCGCCAATGATAGCTGCCAGAAGTACGACAGACGCCACCTCGAAAGCGAGTACAAAGTCCTGGATCAACAGACGGCCTATCGAGGGGATCGTATTCGAGAACACCTTCTTGATTTCGTTCTCGACCCCGGCGCTCAGGCTTCCGTTTCTCAGAACATCGTCCAGAATCAGCCAGTTCGTGTCCACCGCGACGAAGATCGCCGCCGCGCCGAACAGAGCGGCCAGGATGCCCACGGGGATTCTCATCGAGTGGGCCGCGCTTCCGCGCTCCACTTCGCCGGTCATGAGTATGGCGAAGATAATCAGCACCGAAATCGCGCCGACATAGATCAGCACCTGCACGGCTGCCAGAAACTCTGCGCGCAGCAGCACGAACATCCCGGCGACCGCCAGGAAAGACACTACGAGGAAGAGCGCCGCCCTGAACAGGTTCTGCATCTGAACGACGGCGACAGCCGCCACGATGCTCGAAATCGCCAAGAGCCAGAACGCTATGTCAATGAATAGCGAAGCCTCTGTTCCTTGTCCCAGCATTAACGCTGCCCCCACCTGTGCTGCTGATCGGTCAGAGTTGGCTTTTCGTGCCGATGCACCTCGCGCGAGTCGGCCTCGTCGCCTTCCAGCGGATTGTAGTCGTGCGAGGCAGCCAACTGGGGTCTGAACCAGTGGCTGGGACGCTTGGGAGACTCGACAAGCCTCGCCTTGTCTATCACAAGGTCGGCGCGCCTGTATCGGCCTTCCTCGAAGCCACTGCCCATGTGAAGCGCGTCGTATGGACACGCCTCCACGCAGAGGCCGCAGAACATACACCGCCCGATGTCAATGTCGAAGACTTCTAGGAAGTATTTGTCACCTTCCTGAAGGTCCGTCTTTGCCGGGTTGGTCACAATCTCGATTATGCCCAGCGGACAATACTTGGCGCAGGAAGCGCATCCGGTACAGCGGTTCTCGTACCATGAGAACTCTTCGCCCCTGAACCTGGGATGCTGGTACTGCCTGTCGGGTACCGACGCGAGCCCGACGAGGGCCTTGAAAGCCTCGCCCGGCTGTTTGAACGTGAAAGTCACCGGATTCTGGTTGTTGATCTTCGCTAGTCCGAAGATGCTTACCTTTCGGTCCGGGTATTGATTAACGGTGAACATTCGCCCCGGCGTTACGAGGTTCTTCATAGTAACGCCCAGACCTTTGACCAGTGAGAGGCCATACATAATCTAATCAGCCTCCGCGTACATATTGGCCAGTGGGGAAGGCGTGGGCGCCGGACGCTCAAGCCTTCGCTGGCCGAGTATTTTGGCAGTCGCTACTATCGCCAGTATCATTATCACCCAGTTTATCGCCGCCATTATCCAGAGCGAGCTTGCCGAGATGCCGCCCGCGTCGTCCTGAAGTATAACAACCTCCACCGCGACTACGAAGATGTTCAGCAGTGAAAGGGCGAACAGCCCCTTCCAGGCGAAGCCCATGATTTGGTCAACCCGCAAGCGGGGCCAGGTCGCCCTCACCCAGAGCAGCGCGAAGATGACCGCGAACGTCTTCAGCACGAACCATACCTGTCCGGGAATGGGGTCGAAGCCTCTCGTTCCGCCTAGGAACAGGGTCGTAATCACAAGCGCGGTGATAATGGGAGCCATGAATTCGGCGAGGAACAACACGGCGAACTTGATCCCGCTATACTCCGTATTATAGCCGGAACCAAGCTCCGATTCCGCTTCTATCTGGTCGAACGGCGTCCGACTCATTTCCGCCGAAGCCGCCGCCACGAATATCAGGAATCCGAGCGGCTGCACCAGCAGGAACGGTATAGTCTGCATTTCCACGATGTGGAAGAGCGACAGAGAGCCGGAGAGAATCAGGACTCCGACGACGCCCAGCGCCATCGGGACCTCGTAGCTCACGAGCATCGCCACGCCGCGCATCGCGCCCAGCATCGCGTACTTGTTCGCCGAGCCCCATCCGGCCATGAAAATCGCAATCGTGTTCACGGAGGTAACGCCCAGCACGAACAGGATGCCGATATTCAGCTTTCCGAGGAAGCTGTCCGGTCCGAAGGGGATAACCGCCGCGACAATCAGGGTGGGCACCACGAGAACGAGCGGCGCGAAGGTCATAACCCAGCGGTCGGCCTCATCGGGCGTCGTATCCTCTTTCGTTATCAGCTTCACCAGGTCGGCTATGGGCTGGAGGATTCCAAACGGCCCCCACCTGTTCGGGCCGAGCCTGTTCTGGAATCTGCCCAGCGTCCTGCGTTCGAACCAGGTGTAAACGGCGGTGGACAGCATCAATACGTTGATTACAAGAAAGGCGAGCGCGCCGGCTGCCACTGAAAACGCCACCCACTCCATTCCACTGGGAAGGAAGCCCTTGAAGAAGCTATATATGCTTATGAAATCCAGGCTCACCTGTCCACCTCGCCCAGAACGATGTCAACCGACCCGAACGTCGTTATCAGGTCGCCCATCTTCCCCCCGACCAGCATCTGTCGCAATGGCGTCAGGTTCATAAACGACGGCGCCCGGACCTTGCACCGGTATGGCGAAACGCCCCCGTCGCTTACCATGTAGAATCCAAGCTCGCCCTTCGGGCCCTCGACCGCGGCATAGGCGTCGCCGACCGGCGCGCGCACGAAGAACGGCGTCGGCGCCCGAATCGGCCCGTCGGGTATCTGCTCTATGCACTGCCTGATAATCTTCACGCTTTCGCGCATCTCCTGAACGCGCACGATGTAGCGGTCGAAGTTGTCTCCTCCGACGCCTATCGGCACGTCGAAGTCCAGCCTATCATACACCTCATAGGGGTCGGCCCTGCGGAGGTCCCATTGCACTCCGCTCGCCCGCAGCATAGGCCCGCTTACCGAGCAGTCAATAGCTTCCTCAGCGGTGAGAACTCCCACTCCCCTCGTGCGGGTCAGGACGATCTCATTTCCGGTTATCAGGTCTTCCAGTTCGTCAATGTGGCCGGGGAGGTCCTCGACAAGCCTGTCGAGCGCCGTCCAGAACTCGTCGGGCGCGTCCTGGAACAGGCCGCCCGGGCGCATATAGCTCAGGGTGATTCTCGCGCCGCAGAGCATCTCGAACAGGTCCAGAATACGTTCGCGTTCCCTGAAACAGTACATCAGTGGGGTCGCGAAAGCTCCCAGGTCGTTCAGCAGGAAGCCTGTCGCCATGAGATGGCTGGCGATCCGCTGGAGTTCGGCGCTAATAACCCTAATGTACTGCGCCCGCTCCGGCACTTCGATGCCGACTAACTTCTCGACTGTGCGGACATACGCCAGATTGTTCGACATACTGGCGATGTAGTCCATCCGGTCGGTCAGCGTCACTATCTGGACGTAAGTCCTGGACTCGGCCAGCTTCTCAGTGCCCCTGTGCAGGTAGCCGAATACGGGTTCGACGTCCAGCACCACCTCGCCGTCGAACGTGACGCGAAGTCTGAACACGCCGTGGGTACTGGGATGCTGAGGCCCCAGGTTTATGGTAACCGGCTCGGTCTTTATAGCCATCTCGCCCCGGACTCTGCTCTAACCCAGAAAGTCTTTTCTCAGAGGATGCCCCGGGAACCCTTCCCACAGCAGAATCCTCTTCATATTCGGATGTCCGTCGAAACTAATGCCCATGAGGTCCCAGACTTCTCTTTCCTGGAGGTCCGCGCCCTTCCACACTTCACACACCGAAGGGACTTCCAGGTTTTCCCGGCCCGGCACCCTGGACTTGACCACCAAGCTGCTGTTTCGCCGCAGCGAAAGCAGATGATAGATCATCTCGAAGTATTCTACATAGTCCACCGCTGTCACGGCGTTCAGGAAGGAGAAGTCAAGAGATTCATCATCCTTGAGAAGGCGGGCGGTCTCCAGAATGTTCTCCGGCCCCACCCAAACGTCGGTCTGATTATAGTCAACGGCGGCGCCCGGAATCGCTTCGTTTATGCGCCTGGCCGCATCCTCTCCGGAGTGTGCCCTGGTCATTCGTAGGCTTTATCCTTTTTCCCGTGTCTATAACGGGCGTCTGACGTAACTTACCTGTTGCCCTGCTGGATGGAGTAGCGCTTGATCTTCTCGTGCAGCTGCATTATCCCGTATAGCAGCGCGTCCGGCCTCGGTGGACAGCCCGGAACGTAAACGTCAACCGGGATGATGTGATTTACGCCCGGCACGACGCTGTACGAGCCGTAGTACGGACCTCCGCTGGTCGCGCATACGCCCATCGAGATGACCCACTTCGGCTCGGCCATCTGCTGGTACACGCGCTCAATCGCCGGGGCCATCTTCCATGTGACCGTGCCCGCGATGATGATGAGGTCCGCCTGCCTGGGGGAAGGTCTGAACACCTCCATCCCGAAGCGCGATATGTCGAACCTGGACATCGCGCTGGCCATCATCTCGAACGCGCAGCACGCCAGCCCGAAGGACAGAGGCCACACCGCGGACTTTCGTCCCCAGTTTATGAGCGCGTCCACGCTGGTGATGGCGACGTTGCGGTCAAACTCGTCCGGGACCTCTACCAGCGGTTCAGCCAGAGCCTCGGTGTGAGTCGCCTTCAGATGGTTGACGTACTCGCCCTCGTCCCTGTCCAGCTCCCAGGTCGTCTGGTGAAGCAGCAGGTCGGGAGAATGGCTAATCAGATTTGTGTCCTGGGTCATACCTCAACTCCACTCCAGCGCGCCCTTGCGCCAGGCGTACAGCCACCCGACGACCAGGATCGCCACGAATACCACCATCTCCAACAGAACGAACAGCCCGAACTGGGCCGAGAGGATGCCGAAATTCGCCGCCCAGGGAAACAGGAACACCACTTCCACGTCGAAGACTACGAATATCAGCGCGAATGCGTAGAACCGGAAGTTGAACTGGCTCCACCGCCCCGTCAGGGTCTCGAAGCCGCACTCGTATATCGCCTTCTTCACCGAGTCGGGAGCATACGGCCTGATCTTCAAGATCGAAAGGGCCCAACCTCCAAGCAGCATTCCCAAAGGTATTACGGTAGCGACAAGTACGAAAATCGCTATCAGGGCATACTGCTGAAAGTACACATCGTCAAGCATATCGTTCGGGACCAGCTCCTAGGGCTTCGCCTTTACATGGCGTTCACATTAGAATTCAAGCGTATGAAGCGTCTAAATCAGGCTCGGATGTCGGCTGAAATATAGCAGGTGACGGCTGGGTCTGCAACTCAAAACCGGCTTCAGTCGGGGCGTCAATCCGACAATTCCGATTCGACATTCCTGATTTCGCTACACAATCAGTCCCGCGCTATGACATAATACGGTCTCAAATTCCCTGAATCATCAAGTCCAGATTACACAGCGTGCCAAAAGACGAAACCACCCATACATCACTCCCCTCGATGTTCGACTACTATGGCGAATACGTCCAGCGTGCGCTCAAAAGCAACCTGGACCTGCGCGGCTCGGCGGTTTACGATATGCTCAGGTACTACATGGGCTGGGCGGACGAGACGGGCGCGCCAATCAGCGCAATGACCGGCAAGGCGGTGCGACCCACGCTCTGCCTCTTCGGGTGCGAGGCCGTCGGCGGCTCGTTACACCAGGCCCTGCCCGCAGCGGTCGCGCTGGAGTTCATCCACAATTTTTCCCTCGTGCATGACGACATCCAGGACGAGGACGAGACTCGACACAACCGTAAGACCCTCTGGGCCGTGTGGGGAAAGCCGAAGGCCCTGGTCGCAGGAAATGTCCTCAGGGTAGTTGCCGACACCGCTCTACACTCGCTCGAACACGAAGGACTGGGGCCGAAACGCTCAATCACCGCCGTTGGCCTGCTTACCGAGTCCTATCTGGAAATGATCGAGGGCCAGTACCTCGACCTATCCTACGAGGGAAGGCCGGATATAGGAATGGATGACTACCTGCGCATGATCTCGCGCAAGACGGGGGCTCTTCTCAGATGTTCCCTCAACCTGGGCGCGGCTGTCGGCGCGGACGACCCCGACATGATATCCGCGATGCGGGAATGCGGAAGGGCGCTGGGCTATGTCTTCCAGATAAGAGACGATGTGCTGGGAGTGTGGGGGAAAGAGGAGATAACGGGCAAGCCAGTCGGGGCCGACATACTGAGGAAGAAGAACTCGTATCCGATTGTCTTTGCCATGGAAGCAGCCGCCAGTGAAGACCGGGACGCGATTGCATCCATCTACTCGAAACCCAATCTGGACGATGGGGACGTGGAGTCCGTATTGACCATCATGGATAGGGTAGGGGTCGCGGAACACGCCCAGGCCGAGGCCGCCAGGTGGGCGGATGTGGCAATTCAGGCAGTTGCTCCCCTGGAACTCTCTCACCAGCACCGGGAACAGATCGAGGAATTCACCCATTTCCTCCTGGTGCGAGACAGGTAGCGCGTCCACGCTTCGCGGATTGGTATTCTCGCTAGCGGCGGCTGAGCGGATGCCGATTATGGGTAAAGACGGGAAATAACTGAATTGTAGTTCACCCTCACCCTAGCCCTCTCCCGTCAAGGGAGAGGGGATTTTTGCCGAGAGCGCAATTTCAATGAAGGGATGACGCAATGCTGGCCGTGGTAGCGGACATGCAGCGGGACATTGGCGGATTTCTCAAGACCGGCCGCTTTAGCGAATCGGACCGGGAGGGGGGTCTGCGATTCTACACTTCTCGCTCGCTACCGCACGTAGTAGCGGCTGTCGGTGGGTTCTCCGGGGAGGAGGCGGCCCAGAGTGTAGGGGAGCTCATCAGCCGATTCAGGCCGAAGTTTCTCGTATCCGCGGGTTTCGCGTCATCTGTCAAAACTTGCCTGCCCATTGGAGGGGTGGTTCTCTGCGACCGCATCTCGGTAGTGGACGGCCCCGCCTACTCCTGGCGGACATCGGACGCGCTACAGATCGAGACCGACCCTATGGTCGTGGACAGAATAAGACGGGAGATGAGCAATTCGGATGTGGAATTCGAGGTGGGCGGCTGTCTCACGCTTCCGGAGTCCATAGTCAGGTCGCCTATGAAAGAGTGGCTGGGGAGGACTTTCGACGTTGCCGCCGTGGATCTGGACGGCTACCGAGTGGCCGACGCCGTCCGAGATACCCGCCTTCCATGTATTCTGGTCAGAGCGGTCATGGATACCGTGGAACAGGACCTATTGCCGGAAGTGTCTGAGACTATGCGCTACCCACTGGCGAGACGCATTATCCGGTCCTCTGCATACGCCATCGGCAATCCTGTCCGTATATTCAAGATCGCGAAGTCAGCTTCGCAGGCGGGGACGGCAAGAAAGTCGCTCACCTGGTTCTTATACCGGCTCGCCCGGACCCGGCTTGCCATGGGCGAGGACTGACCAAATTGCGGACCCTGATACTGGCGCCTTTCGACTCCCTTCAACTCGACCGGCTGAGCGCTGCGACGACGGTCGAGTATGAAAGTTGGCAGGACACCAGAATGCTGACCGACCCGGAAGAACTGGCGGCTCGTATCCGTAAGTCCCGTATCTCGATTCTGGTGGTGGAAGCCGACTTTGTGTTTGAAGAGACCTTCGACGCCGCTCCCGGGATCCGTTTCGTTGGAATATGCCGCGCGTCCACCAACCATATTGAGGTCGAGGCCGCGACACGACACGGAATCGTGGTAGTTAATACCCCTGCAAGAAACGCCCGCGCCGTGGCCGAACACGCGCTTGGTCTCATGTTCGCGCTCGCTCGTCGAATACCGTATGCGCACACTTATGTCGCCTCCGGCCAGTGGATGAATCCTCTTGAGCCATACATTTCCATGCGCGGCATAGAGATGCAGGGGCGCACCGCAGGCATTGTCGGACTCGGCGCTGTTGGCTCGGAACTGGCGAGAATGTGCGGGGCGCTGGGCATGAAGGTGATTGCATACGACCCCTTCGCGGTCAGTCCGCCTCCGGGGATCCGCATGACCTCTCTGGAAACCCTCGCGTCGAATTCCGATTTCATAAGCGTTCACGTTCCAGCCACGGCAGACACAGATGGGATGATTGACGCTGGTACGATTGCCAGGATGAAGCTCTCGGCCTTCCTGGTAAACTGCTCCGATCCCTCGGTAATTGACCAGGCTGCGTTGGTACGCGCGCTCGACACAGGCCGGATTGGAGGGGCCGCCTTCGACGTATTCGATACTCACCCAATCGCGCCCGATAATCCACTGCTGAAACTCGACAACGTGATCCTCACCCCGCATATCGGCGGCTCGACGGCGGAGACGATACGGCGCCATTCAGAGATGATGGCGGACGACATTCTCAGGTTCGCCGGGGGCCAAAGGCCGGTCAACATAGTCAACCCCGAAGTGTGGAAGCGATATGGCTAACGATCAAGTTCTCGTTCTGGACGCGGGCAGCAGTTCTATACGCTGCCATCTTGTGAACGCTGAATCGCAGATAGTCCACTCAGCCTCCCTGCCCTGGACATACCTTAGTGAGCCGGATGCACCCGAATTGGCGCGCGCCTTCGATTCCGACGCCTGCTGGCAGTCGGTGGAAGATGCAATCAGGGAGTGTGTCGGACATCAAGCGCATGGGCATTCCTCCATCTCGGCCATAGCCGTAACCTCTCAGCGCCAGTCGCTCGTGTTCCTGGATGAGAGCGGCGGCGTAATATACGCGGGTCCGAACACCGACCTCCGCGCCGTCTTCGAAGGCTTCGCGCTGGATTTCGAGCACGGCCACGCCATTAGCGCCGCGACCGGAGGCCGCCCGGCCCTTATGACCGCCCCCGGGAAGTTGACCTGGTTTCGAGACCACAGCGCAGACGATTATGCGCGGATAGCCCACGTCCTGACGCTTGCCGACTGGCTCACGTTCAAGCTCACGGGCAGCTTGGGCTGTGAGCGGACGCTTGCCTCCGAGAGCGGCCTGACCGATATGGCCTGCCCCTATGTGGCGTCGCCGGTATTCAGACGTTTGGAACTGGACTGTCCGATTCCTCCCGTACATGAAGCCCTGTCGGTGCGCGACGCGGTATCCAGACCCGAACTCGGCATTTCGGGGCCTGTGCCTGTTGTGACCGCCGGCGCGGATACCCAGTGCGGTCTTATCGGAATGGGTATCGTGGAACACGGCTCGGCGGGAATAGTGGCAGGCTGGAGCGCCACTGTCCAGTTGCTCTCTTCGGGTGCAGACTTGTCGCCGGGAGTGAAGATGTGGTCGGGGCGCTTCCAGATACCCGACTTGAGGATAATCGAAAGCAACGCTGGGGACATGGGCAATTCGCTCGGCTGGCTGGCGGACCTGCTGTTCGGGGAAACGAGCGACCCCTATCGCGCTATTGACGAGGCGGCGAAGACCGCCGCGGTCGGCTCGGACGGAGTGTCCGCGTTCCTTGGGCCGCAGGCGATGGACGCTTCATCGCTCTCGATGAAACTGGGGGGCCTCACCTTCCCAGTGCCGCTGTCTCTGGGCGGCCCGACCAGGGGCCAGATTGCGAGAGCGACGCTCGAAAGTTTCGCCTACGCTCTCAGGGCGAACCTGGAGCAGGCCGAAGGAGTAGCCAGGTTTGAGGCCGATGAAATCGGACTGGGTGGAGGAATCACCAGAAGCCCGGTCTTCAATAGAATCGTCGCCGATGTCCTCGGCAGGGAGGTCGTGTTGCCTTCCACTCCAGACGCGACGGCGATAGGGGCCTCGCTGGTCGCGCGGACAGCCATTGGCGAGAGTCCCTCGCTGTCGGCGGCGGCTGCGCTGCGTTCGCATGACAACATACGACTCGACCCCGATCCTCAGACCGCGCTGGAGTATGAAGACCGCTACCAGGATTGGCTTCGGATTCAAGACAGCTTAGGGCTGATGATGTCGTGAGGGCGCGGCGCGATTCCCAGGACAACCGCGCCTCCATCCGATACTGTGCTACGATATTCCTACCCTGATAATGTAAAGTCCCCCCCGATGATCTCCAGATGGCAAAATCAGAAGCTGAGCGTTGCTGAAACCGCGCGAAAGATGGCGGAACTCGGCCTGGTGGCTGGCACAGCAGGCAACGTAAGTGTCCGGCTCGATTCCGAGGATGGGCGCGAACTCATGGCAGTCACGCCGTCGGGCGCGTCTTACGATGGCCTGACACAGGACGACATAGTGGTAACGGACTTCGAAATCGAACCTGTGGAGGGCGACCTTCCACCATCCTCCGAAAGTCTGCTCCACTCGGGCATATACCAAAGGCGGCCCGATGTTCACGCCATCGTCCATACCCACGCTATATACTCCAGCGTCCTCGCCGTCTCCGGCATTGACCTGCCGCCGATCATAGACGAGGTGATCGTGTATGTGGGAGGCGCCATCGAGGTCTCTCGCTATGGCTTTCCCGGCACGCCCGAACTCGCTGACAATGTATGCGATGCTTTAGGACACAACAAGGCCGCATTCATCGCCAACCACGGCGCTGTAACGGTCGGCGAGACACTCGAAGAGGCGCTGTCCATCTGCCTACTCGTGGAGCGCGCCAGCCAGATTTACATCATGGCCCGATCCCTCGGCCAGGTCACTCCCATTCCGACGGAATACGTAGAGGCCGAGACCGCCATCTACAAGATGAAGAACCCGCAAATCGGAGTCGTTGGTTCATGGTGACCGTTCCTGGATTTCTGCTCAGAAGGCTGTACGTAAAACAGAGCCTCAAGAACACCGACGAAGGCTTTGAGTTCAAGCTGCTGAACCGACTCGGATCAGGATATGCCCACAAGATGCGCCCCGTCACACTGGATGGACGCGAATTGCCGTTGAGCAGCGCCGCCTTCGACCTGGATGATGAAGTGGTTGGGTTTGATGAGGTCTCGCAGAACAGGACATTCACCTTGGCCATGAATAGGAGCATAACCATCCGCGTCGCCGGAACGCGCCTGGAGCCCGGCCCCCGCAAAATCGGCATGGCCTTCGATGTTCCCGGACTCGGCACTCTCGGTTTCGACTTCACCGATACCGTCGCCGATGAGTGACACGCCGCTCAGAGTCGCCATAACCGGGGCTTCAGGGTACATAGCTGGCAGGCTCATCAGCCAACTCCGGGAGTCCGGCAGCGTGAGCTACATTCTTGCCACCGACATCAGGCCCCCAAACATACGGTTATCTCGCAAAGTGAAGTTCGAGCTCTGGGACGTTGCGGAGTCCCGCCCAGACATCTTTTCGAGTCATCGAATTGACACCGTGATTCACCTGGCGTACATCCTCAATCCCGCCCGTCGCGGGACGCAAGCAAGGAGAGTGAACGTCGCAGGTACCAACAATGTCCTGCGAGCGTGCAGAGAGGCAGGAGTAAAACACGTCGTCTATCTGAGCAGTACGTCTGTGTATGGCGCTCATGCCGATAACCCCGCGTTCCTGACGGAGACGGATCCGGTACGCCCCGTAGAAGGCTTTCAGTACAGCCAGGATAAAGTCGCTGCCGAATCGAGCCTTTTGGAGTTCGCCGCGCGAAATCCTGAAGCCGTCGTGACAATTCTGCGCGCGTGCCCCGTTATGGGCCCCAACGCCAACAACTTCATAGCTAACGCATTCAGGAAGCCAATCCTGCCCGCTATCGGCTCTGCTGACCCGACCATGCAGTTCCTCCATGAGGACGACATGGTTCTCGCCCTTGCGAAGTGTCTGAAACTCAGGCCGCGTGGCGTTTACAACGCCGCAGGGGATGGGACTATACGCTGGAGTGAGATGGTCTCCTTGATGGAACGTCCTCTCGTAAGGCTCCCCGCTCCGATCTGGTACTTTCTCACATCCGCCGCATGGCGTCTCAGGATTCAGAACGACTCCCCCGCCTGTGGCCTCGAATTTATCCGATACCGCTGGACTGCCAGCGCTGAAAAGCTCAAGGCCGAGCTTGGCATCGAGTTCCGGCACACCTCACGGAGCGCCTGGCAGTCCCATGCTCGCCGAAATCGCGCGAACCCCCAGTAAATTGCAATATATCCAATCCGCCCAAGGTCAAGCGAAACCCCGACACGACGGGCAAGACGACAAAGGAACTTTCCCACATGACCAGAATCATCATTGACACCGACCCCGGAACCGACGACGCAATCGCGTTGATAGCCGCGCTCAACTCCCCCGAACTCGACGTGTTGGCGCTGACCACCGTAACGGGAAACGCTTCTCTCGAAGACGCGACCCGGAACGCTCTTGGACTCCTCGCCGGCTTGAGCCGCGCAGACATCCCCGTTTACGTCGGAGCCGATACCCCGCTCGTGGGGAAATTCGTGTTCGCCGAGAACTACCACGGCCCCGGAGGCATGACGACACCGCTCCCCGAACCGGAGTCCGCTCCAAGCCCCGTTCCAGCCGAGCGATACATACGCGACACGGCGAGAGACTCGGACGGCGACCTCACCATCGTCGCCCTCGGTCCTCTCACCAATGTCGCGCTCGCAATCCAGAACGAACCGGACGTTATGGATCGGGTCAATGAAATCTTTGTCATGGGAGGGGCGGTCGAGGTCGGTGGAAACGTGACTCCGTATGCCGAGTTCAATATCTACGACGACCCGCGAGCCGCCAACGTGGTGTTCGACTCCGGCATCCCGACAACGCTGGTCGGCCTCGACGTGTGCGAGCGCGTGGCGTTCGGCCTCTCAGACTCCGACTGGAGGGCGGGAACTTCCGCAGGAGAGCAACTTGCAGCGCGGATCATGGAAGGCTGGTTCGAGATCCATCCGGAGTACGATAGGTACGTTCTCTGCGACCCTCTCACTGTCGCTGCTGCCATCGCTCCCGACCTACTGAGCTATCGTCGCGCAAAGGTCACCGTTGACGAGAGCGGCGAACAGAAGGGGAGAACCCGCGCGGAATACGATGCGGGGGACATAAGGGTAGCGGTTGGCGTGGACGTCGGACGCGCGCGCCAACTCGTCCTCGATAGGTTGAGGACCGTAGATTAGCGCCGCGTCACTGTGCGCCGACGTATTTCTCTATTGCGTTCCATCCGTCGCCGAGGACTCTTCGCATATTTCGGGTGGTGGTCTCCTCCACCATCTCCACTTCTATGCCCTTGAGTTCGGCGAGGGTCTCGGCGACCACGGCCACGTGTCTTGGCTCGGTCCAGTTCTCGCGCTTGGCCTTGAATGGCTGGGGAGCGGCGTCCGTTTCCAGGACGATGTTCTCCAGGGGGATCTTCGCCGCCGCCTGCTGGAGATGGGGCAGCCTGAGCAGCGGTCGGGCCAGAGACACGTAGAAGCCAAGGTCAATGATCCGGCGCGCCGTTTCGTAGTCGCCCTGGAAGTAGTGCATTACCCCGCCCACTTCGTAAGCGCGCTCCTCGCGCAGCACTCGGAACGCCTCGTCGTGCGACTCTCTGCTGTGGAACACGACCGGAAGATCCAACTCTCTGGCCAGCCGAATCTGTTCTCTGAAAGCCGGGTACTGGATAGCCCTGTCGGGCGCGCCCTCCATGAAGTCCAATCCGACCTCGCTGATTACGAGTACCTTCTCAGTAGAGAGGGCCATGTCTCTCAACGTCTTGTAAGTGGATTCTGTGAACGGCTCACGAATGTCCATGGGGTGAATGCCAACCCCTGAGAAGAAATTGTCATACCTTCCCGATAGCTCTAGTGAACGCTCCGATGATGGGATAGTAGTCCCCGCGGATATGACCGCCCGCACACCCACTTGTTCCGCGCGGTCGAGTATTTCGCCTACCTCAGTATCGGTAAACGGCTCAAGATGAACATGACAGTCCAGAAACATTGCGGCGCTCCAAACCCGGCCTCAATTCCAGCATAGCCAACTGACAGCGCGTTAATTATACTACTTGTCAGAGTGGCCGTCCGCAATCCTGGTGCCGACATTATGAGTAGGGACATTTGAAGCGTCGCGCGTTCGTCATAGGAAGAATCGCAGCCGGAATTGCCATCAGCATTGGGCTTGGATGGCTCTCCGCGCGCGGACTCGACTGGGGCCTTGTTCTCGAAGCGTTCGGCGATGTGTCGCTCACGATGATTGTCCTCGCGGTTGGCGTTTTCGTGGTTGCCAGCTACCTGCGCGCCGTGCGGTGGCGCGCCCTGTTCGTGAACGGGGAGGTGTCAACTAACAGGCTCTTCATGGTCCAGAACGTCGGGATAGGACTCAACAACCTGGTTCCGATCCGCATAGCGAGCGAGGCCGCCCAGCTTGCGATCCTTTCCATAAAAGACCGCGTGCGACCGTCGGTAGCCCTCGCCACGCTCGGAATGGAAAGAGTTCTGGACGTAGTAGCCAGCGCGCTCATTCTGGCGATTGCCTTCCTCTTCATCCCCGAGATGCAGGACTACGGAATCTACGTCTGGGGAGCGCTGGCCTTCGCGGTCTTATGCATCGCTATCGTCCGACTGTTGGCGTGGAGCGGCAACGGAATCTCGTGGATAAGGCGGCTTCCGTTCCTGCTGTCATTCGCCAAAGCAGTCAGGGACCTCGAACGAGAGCGTATGCGTCTGTCCGTTTCCTTCGCGTTGAGCGTCATCTACTGGCTTCTTGTCGGGGTAACTGCCTGGATAATTTCGATCTCCTTTCAGCTCTCGATTACTCCCGTGACGGCCACCATGGTTATCATGGCCACGATCTTCTTCGCGACTGCTATTCCAGCCGCCCCTTCCGCAATCGGCACTTTCGAATTCGCGGTCGTATATATGCTGGGTTTGTTCGCAGTAAGCCATGAGTCGGCTTTCGGATTCGCGGTTATCACGCATGCGGTGTTCTTCCTGCCGCCTACACTGATGGCAGTGCTGTTCCTGCCCAGAGAAGGCATAAGTTCGATCAGCCAACTGAAGTCCACACTCTCAGGGCGCGTGGAAGCATCTACGGACGCGGTATGACGTTTAGACGCATTTCTTATTCATTCGCAGGGTTAGCTTTGGGACTCGCGTTGTTGTGGTCCGCATCCTGCGGCGACCAGCCTGACCCCGAACCGAACTCGACCTTTGTGCCCGCGCCGCCAACTCTTACCCCGAGAGTGGCGGCCACTCCGACACCAAGCGTCCCGGACGCGCAAACGCCTACACCTGGGCCTATTTCGGCTCCCACCAGGATACCCACACCTGCAGTTATGCCGACCGCGACGCCCATAGTGGCTACACCGAGACCGGTTTCGCCAGCCATGCCAACGCCGGACTCCAGATCGCGGGGCGGTACCCTGAACCTGGCGAGCGCCGAGAACATCGCGCATCAGGATGTTCACCAGGATGTATCTCCCGCGCTTTCGAGTTGGGGCCCCGGTATAGCTTACTCCAGGCTGATGCGATTGGAGACCGGACCAGATACTCCTCTTCCGGGATTGTCGCTTGAGTGCGATATATGCGCGGACTGGACGATGGAGTCACCAACGTCCTACTTATTCAACCTACGTGACGACGTTAAATGGCATGACCTCGATCCGGTGGGTGGACGCGCGCTCGACGCTGAAGACGTGATTTTCAGCTATCAGCGGCAGATCAACCCGGAATTCCCTAACTCTCCTCTGCTGCGCAGCATCGTTGCGCTGGAATATCTCGACCCGTTGACCCTGAGAGTGAGATTCAATCTTCCCGACGCCGACTCTCTGTTATCTCTCGCGGACGGTCATTCCAAGATAGTCGCTCCCGAAACGCCGATACTCAGCGGCGACCTTCGGGAAGGGCCCACGATAGGCACTGGCCCCTGGGTACTCGAACGGACTTCGATTGATGAGTTTCACTTATTCTCAAGCCACGCGGACTACTTCGAGCCCGGTCTTCCGCTCGTGGACAATCTTAGAATCCTCATTCTGACCAACGAGGACACCCGATCAGCAGCTTTCCAGACCGGAATGACTGACGTCCACGAAATGAGCTCGACGGAATGGATACAACACATCCGGCAATCGCCCCACGCGCCTTCACTGGAGATTCCGCAGCCCGGCAGGGGGATAGAAGTTGCTTTCAAGACCAGCGAGCCTCCGTTTGACGATGCGCGAGCGCGAGAGGCTGCTATGCTCTCGATGGATCCGGTTGGGATCATCGAGGACCAGTGGGAAGGTTTTGGCTTCATCGGCACGGGAATCCCGGTTGCTTCGCCTGACTGGTTGCTACCGGATTCCGACCTATCTGACTACTTTAACGATCCTGAGTCAGCGAAATCTGTCCTGCGCGACGCCGGGCCGGCGTCGAAGACACCTGTCACGATTACCGTCGGAGACTTTGGTCGGCCCTATCTTGACTATGCGGATGCCGTATCCGAGGGTATGCGAAGTGTCGGCTTCGATTCCCATGTGGAGATAGTAAACAGGAGGCAGTTCGGCGAAGATATTTGGCTTGGCGGAGACTACCAGTTGATGATAGGACCTCCGACTCCCGTATCCACGCCGAACGGATTTCTTCTGCCAGTGTTCCACAGCGAAGGTGTCTGGAATACCACCGGCCACCGCGACGACGCACTGGACGCCATGCTCGAAGCGCAGTCCATCGAGCACGATACAGAAAAGAGGAGTGAATTGATTCACCGCATCCAGAAGCACATCCTTGACCATGGATACCGCTTCATGCCGTTCACGCGGACGGAGATCTGGACGTGGCAGCCCCGAGTCCGCGACTTCCACCCGAACTTCGCGCTCTTTGAATATCACCACTGGAGCAAGGTGTGGCTGGAAGAATAGGGTCGCTTCGCCTGACTCGCAGAGTTCCCGATCCCTACTCATTCCGAATCTCTGATATGCTTTGACTACCCCGGCAAGCGAGGTCCGACATCTCCAGTTCATACATGTGGCTCAAGTGGTCATGGCGCGATCTCCGCTCGCGCTGGGTTCAGGTTGCGGCTATCGCCATCATAATCGCCTTCGGGACTGGCCTGTTCTCCGGTCTGCGCAGCATGAATATATGGCGCGGCATGTCGAACGAGGCCAGCTACGAGGCAGTGAACACCTTCGACCTGCGTGTACAACTGGGCGCTGGTAGTTTCGTCGAACGTGGAATGCTGCTGCGGACGCTCGAGGAAGCGGCAGCCGGATACGTATCGGATGCCGAAGAGCAACTTGTGCTGCCCACGCAGGTATCCGTCGAGACCGATGAAGGAACTGTCATCGTCCCGGGGCGTCTGATAGGGGTGGATGTATCCGATGACGGCCCGCACATAAATATGCTGCACCCTGCACTCGGACGCACACTCGCGGCACAGGATGCCGGGCAGGACTCGATTGCCCTCGAACACAACTTCGGCAAGTTTTACAAACTGCCTGAGTCGGGACAGGCCACACTCTCTGGAAACGTAGCAGTTCAATACGTGGGGCAAGTCTTATCTCCTGAATACTTCTTCGTCATCACCCCTGAGGGGGGATTGCTGGCGCAGGCGAATTTCGCCGCCGCGTTCACCTCCATCGAGACCGCCCAGCGAATCACGGCCAAGGAAGGCAAGGTCAATGATCTTCTGCTGACGCTTGCCCCGGGCGCTGATGAGGACGCCGTGTTCGTCTCACTGGGAGAGGCGTTCAGTCCGATTGGCGGAACGGTCAGCAGGCGGCTGGACGACCCGTCTATAAGGGCTATGGTCGAGGACGTGGAGGGCGACCAGCAGTTCAACACCGTGCTGGCCATCGCGATCTTTGGAGGCGCGGTCTTCGCCGCTTTCAACCTCACCAGTCGCATAATGGACTCGCAAAGGCGTGAGATAGGCATAGCGATGGCTCTTGGGATATCGCCTCTCAGGGTATCCCTCAGACCACTGCTTTTCAGCGCGCAGGTCGCACTGCTCGGCGTCATATTCGGAATAGGCATGGGTATAGGAGTGGCTCAGGCTCTTAGGGTTGTGTTGACCGACTTTTTGCCACTGCCGGTTTGGCGCACGCCCTTCCAGCCGGAGTTCTTCGCGGGAGTGGCGGTTATCGGCTTTCTGATTCCCTTCATCGCCACAGCGATTCCGGTGTGGCGAGCGGTGAGGGTCCCTCCGATTGACGCCATCAGGACCGGCCATCTGGCTATGCGTACGGGTGGCCTAGCGTGGCTGCTTACGCGAGTGAGGATACCCGGTCAGACCATACGGCAGATCCCGTTTCGGAACATTGCGCGCGCTCCTCGTCGCACGCTGCTGACCGCGCTCGGAATCGCCGCTATAGTGACGGTCCTGGTAATGGTCATGGGAATGTTGGACTCATTCCTGGACGCTTTCGACCGTACCCAGGCGGAGACTGCCGGGAACAGTCCGGACAGGGTGGAAATAGCCTTGGACACGTTCTATCTCCAGGAGTCTCCCACTGTCCAGGATATCCGTAACTCATCGAGTGCCGCGGACGTGGAGACAAGCTTGAGGCTGGGAGGAACCCTGTCCAAAGACGATACGTCGTTCGACGTGTTCCTGAACTTCATATCTTTCGACAGCGCCCTATGGCAGCCGACGCTCGTACAGGGCAGCCTTCGCACAGACACTCCGGGCATCTTGATTTCGGAGAAGGCGGCAAGTGACCTTGGCGTCGAAACCGGAGATACGGTGGCTGTGCGCCACCCTGTGGTAGGCGGACAGGGGTTGTTCTCGCTTCAGGATTCCGAGCTCGAGGTCATTGGGATACACGCCCATCCCTTCAGGCTCAACGCCTACATGGCCGTCGAATACGCGGGAATCATCGGGATAGAGGGAATGACCAACGTCATACACGCGCAGCCCGCAAGCGGCGTCGAATCGGATACGCTGAAGGAAGACCTCTTCAAGTTGCCCGGAGTGGGGTCGGTGCAGAAGGCTACCGCCTCGACCGAGGTGTTCAGAGACCGCTTCGAGCAGTTCACCGGAATCCTCTACTTCATACAAGTCGCGATAATAGGGCTAGCCATGCTGATAGCTTACAACACAGCCAGCATCAATATGGACGAACGCCGTCGCGAACACGCCACCATGTTCGCATACGGGCTGCCGGCCCGCACGGTGATGGGTATGGCGATAGTCGAGAGCGCGATCCTGGGAGTCATATCCACGATTCTGGGACTGGCCGGAGGCTACCTGATACTGCAATGGGTGGTTATCGTACTGATTCCGGCCGTAATGCCGGACCTGGGCATAGTGGCGCTGATAAAACCGACCACGCTGGTCGTGTCAGTAGCGCTTGGAGTAGGCGCTGTGGCCGTCGCTCCCATTCTGACACTGGGCAGACTTCGCAAAATGGATGTGCCTTCCACCCTCAGGGTCATGGAATAAATCGTCGCTGGCGCATACACTCGTACAGAGGCGGGACAGCGCGCGCCGACCGGATACGCCCGGCATCCTGCCGAATCCCAGCGATTGCATAGGTCAAAGTTCAGGTGCTCATGATCCAACTAATCTACGGAGAAGACGTAGTAAGCGCGGAGGAGGCCCTGACCGAAACTACTCGGAACACAGGGCCGGACGACCTGCGCGACATAAATTACACTTCGTTCCTCGCCGAAGAGGTAACTCCCGGACAACTCAATGCCGCGGTCTTTACCATACCCTTCATGTCCGACTTCCGGGTGGTAGTGGTGAGGGGCTTGCTGACCACTTTCGAGCGCAGGGGAAGGCGAGCGAGCGGCGCCCGAAGCAATGGGAACCCACTCGGTCAGTGGGCCGACTTGCCGGACGCGCTCGGTTCTATTCCCCCAACCACCAAGCTGACATTCGTGGACGGCGCGCTTTCCAAGAGCAATCCGATGCTCAGAAAACTGGCTCCGCAGTCCGAAGCGCGTGAGTTCCCGCTTCCGCGAGATCGCGATATGCCGGGCTGGATAATGGGGCGCTCGAAGACGCTGGGGGTTGAGGTCGAGCCGCGCGCCTCTGCCACGCTGGCGGATGCGCTTGGCAGGCAGCCGCGTCTCATAGACACCGAACTGCGAAAGCTGGCTCTATACGCCGATGGCCGGACGGTAACGGAAGAGGATGTGCGCCAGATGGTCGCCTACGTGCGGGAAGCGAACATCTTCCAGGCCGTGGACGCGGTGATAGACGGCAGGGCCGATGTCGCCCTCAGATTGATTACGCGCATTATGGACGACGGAAGCCCGGCGGCATACATACTCACCATGCTGGCGCGGCAGGTACGCCTGCTGCTGGTGGCAAAGGATATGACGGCGCGCGGTGTACCCAAAGAAGACATAGGGCGCAGGCTTCGACTCTCAGGATGGGTGCTCAACAAGACGCTTCAGCAGGAGAGGCGCATGACCCATGAATACCTGGCCTACTTCCACGAACGCCTGATAGATACGGACCTGACCCTGAAGACCAAGCCTATCGCCGAACAGCTTGCGATAGAAATGCTAGTGGCGGACCTGACGATGAGGTGAGTATGCTATAATTGCGCTTTTAGAGACGCATCGTTCCATATATGGAGTCAAGGCATGGCGACTATCAGTGTTGGACAGTTGGATGACAAGGTTGTGCGCAGTCTCGAAAAGCGCGCCTCCAGTAATAATCGCTCTCTCGAAAGCGAAGTACGCAGCATCCTGGAACGAGAGGCCCAGAATATCGAGGACATGGAAATCAAGCGTAAGGAATCTATCAGGCTTGTCGAGAAATTCCAAAAAGAACTCGCAGGCAGACCTATGGGAGAACCTGGATGGGTTCTGATACGCCAAGATCGCGATGAAGACCATGGACATAGCTGGTGAAACTGGTAGTGGATGCCAGCGTTGCACTGAAATGGCTGGTCGTCGAAGAAGATTCTGATGTGGCAGGCCGCCTATTTAGCGACAACCATGAAATTCATGCCCCTCGGCTCATAGTTTCAGAGGTTGCCAACGCTCTATGGCGCAAGGTCACTCTTCAGGGCTTGATTGGCATAGATGAAGCTGAAACGCGACTCGAATCCCTTTCGAGAATGGCTATTGTCTGGGAAGGGGACGAGATAGTTTGCCCTGATGTGTTGCGGATTGCAGACGCACTAAGACATCCCGCATATGATTGCGTCTATCTGGCTTTGGCTCGTCGCATCGGGGCCACACTTGTCACAGCCGACGAGCGGTTTATGAATCTGGTAACTCCAACGGAGTATAGAGACGCAATTGCGCTGTTGAAAGATCTTTGATGCAAGATACGCAGACACAAAGGGCAGGCCCATCTGAAAGCCTGCCCTTTGTCTTTTTCTGCCGACAGTTTCGGCAGTGGTGAGGCCGCTAGATCGTGTAGGTATCCAGTAGGCCGGGGACCGTCTTTACGCGCGCCTTGTCGGAGATTTCGTCAATTCGCTGGTCAAACGTCGGGCGGTCGGTATCCTGGTAGATGACGCCCAGCGGTATCCCTTCGGAAGAAGACAAGTCGAAAGCGGCTTCGACATCGGTCGAGTCGTAGTCGTCGGGTATGTCGTAGGCGAGGCCGGGAATTCCCTTGCGCGGGTTGCCCTTCAGGATGTCGTAGGTGTTGTTGTACTCCGTGCAGGGCGACTGGATATGCACTATGGAGAAGCCCGGATGCTCCATCGCGTCCATCATCATCTGCGTCATGGGACGTATCTGGCTGGACATTGTGGAGGCGACGAAGCTGACGCCCATGCTCAGGTAGAGCTGGAACGGGTTCATCTTCTCTTCGGGCTTGCCGAACGGGGTGGAGCTTGTGACCACACCGAAGTCAGTCGTCGGAGAGCTCTGGCCCTTTGTGAGGCCATAGACGCCGTTGTCCATGACAATCGCGGTAACATCGAGGTTGCGCGCGGCCTGGGGCGCAATGTGCTCGAAGCCAATGCTGAGGAAGTCACCGTCGCCAGCGACGACCACGACGTTCAGGTCGGGACGGGCCATCTTCACGCCCATGGCTATCGGCAGGGTCCTGCCGTGTATGCCGTGGAAGCCGTATGGCTGTTCGTCGCTTTCGAGCATGTGAACCATGTTGCCAGAGCAGCCGATTCCGGCTACCACAACATTGCTCTCCATGGGAGTCTCGGTCTCTACGACACGGCGTTGAATTGCGCCTTCCAGCGCGCGCCGCACACCGAAGTCGCCGCAGCCGGGGCACCACTTGAAATCGTACTCAGGGTTCTTGGACGTCATACTGTCACACCCTCTTTCTGCTGAATGTTGGCTTTCTGAGAAATGGACTCCACAAGGTCTTGCTCCTTGAACGGGAGTCCCGTGTACTGGGTTATGGATTCTGCCTTGATGCCGAGAGAGCGCAGATGAGAAGAGAACTGTCCCATGTAGTTCAGTTCGGGAACTATCACGAGTTCCTTCTCCCTAAGCTCCTCGACCAGTCCTTCCGGAAGCGGGTTCAGGAACATGGTGTAGTACCAGCCCAGATCCGCGCCCTCGGC